>JBEKDW010000164.1:0-11985 GCA_050014155.1 Anaerolineales bacterium | reverse complement strand
GGCGCGAGATCTCCGAGCAGCGCGATTATTCGGACCAGGTGGCCAACGAGATCGACGAAGAAGTCCGCAAGCTGGTGAACGACGCCTTCGAGGTGTCTAAAAGCCTGTTGCTTAAACATCGCGAGGAACTTGACCGCGTCGCCGCGAAGTTAATCGAAGTGGAAACGCTCGACGAGGAGGAGTTCAACAGGATCTTCCCCGCTCCCCAACCCAAACGCAGCGGCACGCCGATCCCGCGGGGATAAAGGATAATCCAGACACCGCCGGTCCGAAATCTGATCGGCGTTTTTTTTATCTTGATGATAAGAAAGAAACTCCGGAAAAATCTCATAATTGCCTGGTCGCGAAGATCCCGGGAAGATTAATTTAACCCTTGGGCGGAAGTGTTCATTCACTCCCCCTTCATCGCGACTACGACGCCACCTCCGACAGCTACCCATGGCGCCTCGTCGTCCGCGCCATGCAAGTGGCGATCCAATAGCCCCATCCGAAAGCGATTCCTTCCTTCGCTTTATTAATTTTCCCTTTATATTTTGGGCGGCGCCCATCGATGGGTTATAATGCTCCAGCCTGGAACCTGGCATTCAAGAGGATGGATAAAGGCAGCATATGGGTTTTGATCTGGTTGGAATCATTCGAACATTTGGATATCTTGGGATTATCGCGATCATCTTCGCCGAATCCGGATTATTTTTCGGATTCTTCCTCCCGGGGGACAGCCTCCTGCTTACCGCGGGCCTGCTCGCCGCGCGGGGGGAATTAAGCCTGGTCATTCTTCTGCTCACGCTTCCGGTGGCGGCGGTGCTGGGCGACAACGTCGGCTTCTGGTTCGGCAAGAAAGTGGGGCCCGCGATTTTCAACCGGGAGAATTCGCTACTCTTCCGCCGGAAGAATCTTCTGGCAGCCAAATCCTTTTACGACAAGCACGGGGGAAAGACGATCACCCTGGCGCGTTTCATGCCTTTCATTCGCACGTTTGTGCCTATCGTGGCCGGCGCGGTCGAGATGGAATACCGCCGGTTCTTTTTCTTCAATTTAGTCGGCGGGTTGGTCTGGGCGGCGGGGGTTACCCTAGCGGGATACTTCCTCGGCCAATTCTTCCCGCCCGACGTGCTCGACAGGTACTTCCTCCTGATCATTGTGGTGGTCATTTTCATCTCCGCACTCCCGGCCATGGTCCACGCCTGGAAAGAATACCGGCACGAGGCATGGAATTTTATTGTCCAGCGCTGGAACAGATTGTGGGTTAAAAACCCGGAACCGAACGAATAGGAGACGATCCCGCATTCGATCGGCGGAAGGATCTCCGACCCCAAAGCAGGATTTAGAAAAAGACGTATGCCCACTTACACTTACCGCTGCACCAACTGCGGCGTTGAATTCGACCAATATCAAAGTTTTTCCGATATTCCCCTGGTAAAGTGCCCGGAATGCGGAAAGAAAACGCTGCGCAAGCTGTTCGTCCCCGTCGGTATTATCTTCAAGGGCAAAGGTTTCTACGCCACGGATAACCGGTCTCCCTCGGGCCAATCCAATGGACCGAAAGAGAAAAAAGAAACCGCCTCGGAGAAGACGGATTCCGCCGCTCCGGCCCCCGCTCCCACCGAAGGCCCCAAGATGAAAGCCTCCTCGGACAAATCAGGAGATAAATCCGGAGAGAATGCGGAAAAAGGATAACCTCCGCAGAGAGCACAAGGGGGCACGGAAAGAAAAAATTACTCATCCGCGATCTTCGTACCCTCCGTGGAAATTTTTTCCCATCCCGATATGTTGCCTGAAAATGCATGAGCGATAATCATTCCCCCGGTCCATCCCGTCCGGCAAACACACTTTATAAAAAAGGCGACCTGATCGGCCAACGTTATAAAGTTTACGGGATATTAGGAAGGGGCGGTTTCGGTATCGTTTATCTCGTTTATAAGTTGGACTCCAAATGCGTGTATGCCTTAAAAACCTTCCGCGACGACCTCATGGCCGATTCCGGAATCCGTGAACGATTCCACCGGGAAGCCCAGATTTGGGTCGATTTGGGGCGGCATCCATTTCTGGTGCGCGCGCATTTCATCGATGAGGTGGATTTTCGTCTCTTCATCGCAATGGAATTCATCGCCCCGGGTGAGAACGGATTAAACTCGCTCGAGCGCTATTTTCGACGCCAGCCGCCCGACCTTGCCCAAAGCCTGCGCTGGGCGATCCAATTTTGCCACGGGATGGAGTATGCCTATTCCCGCGGTATCCGCTCGCATCGCGACATCAAGCCGGCCAATATTCTCATCGACCGCGAGAACTCCGTGAAAATATCCGATTTCGGGCTGGCCAGCATGGCGGACGAAGTCCGAGTGCTGGGCGAAGGGGGTATGGGAACGCCGGCCTATATGCCGCCCGAGCAATTTCTCAGTTCCGGTGTATGCGACCAGCGCAGCGACATTTACAGTTTCGGGGTCGTCCTGTATCAAATGGCGTCCGGCGGAAAGCTCCCCTTGCTTGCGCCCCTGCCCGAGAATAATTCGCACGAGGAAATGGCGGGCTTTTATCGGGAAATGTTCCGCCTGCATAGCAAGGTTCCCCCGGCCGCCTTGTCTTCGCCGCTGGACCCCATCATCCGGCGTTGTATGGAAAAGAAGCCCTCTCGCAGATACCTGAACTTCAGTGAACTGCGCGCGGAGCTCGAACCGCTGCTCAGGAACTCCACCGGAGAAACGGTCGAATTCCCCAGCATCCAGGAGATGAACGCCGGGGAATGGAACGACAAGGGCATGAGCCTCTCCCACCTGGGCCTGCATGAGGAGGCCGCGCCCTGCTACGGGAAAGCGCTCGAACTCGACCCTTTTCGCGCAGCCATCTGGAATAACAAAGCGATCAACCTGCGCGAGACAGGCCGCTATACGGAAGCCGCCGCCTGCTTCGATAAAGCCCTTGAACTCGAACCGCGATCGGCGATGGTGTGGAACAATAAGGGGGGCACGCTCCTGGCTGAGGGCCGAGTTGCGGATGCCCTCGCGTGCTACCAGAAAGCCATCGAACTCAACCCCAAGTACGCCATCGCCTGGCACAATCGCGGGTTCGCACTCAACAGCCTGGCACGGTTCGAGGAAGCCATCGGCTGTTTCGACGGCGCGCTGGAAATCAACCCACGTTCGATTTTTTCATGGTATCAAAAGGGGAACGCGCTGAGAAGTCTGGGCCGGAGCGCAGAGGCAGCCGCATGTTTCGGCAAAGCCGCGGAACTGGATCCGCAATACGCACTCCAGGCCCTGCACCATTTCGACCGCGCCCTGGAATTAAATCCACGCGACGCGATGGCCTGGTACAACAAGGCCGAAGCCGAAGAACGACTCTCCATGAAACCCAAGGCTGCGGATTCCTACCGCCATTACCTCGAACTATCGACCGATCCGTACTCTCCGCAAATGGAATTCGCCCGCATCAGGATGCGGGAACTGGGGGAATAATTTATCGATTCTCAAAATCAATCCGAAACAAGAATTTATCACTAGGATCGCAACCTAACGGGGGTTAACGAAGGAAAACCATCGCGGCTTACCATGAAGCCGCCTACATGTGAAATCCATTCCGCGCGCGGATCACCTTGTAGGCAAAATTTTCCACGTAGTTCATCAGCTTTTCGGAAATTTCCTGCCACTGAGCGGAGGCGAGGAATTTATCCATCGCATCCATATCCGCGGCGATCCCGCCCACGGTGATCTGCGGTCCGTCGCCATACGCGGTGTACCATGCATCGGTAGGTTCCACGCCCATCTTCTGCATCCCGGGCAGGAACTCGCGCACGATAAATTCGAAATATTCCTGCGCCTGCCCCGGCAGAATATCCCAGGTCATCAGGAGCTTCACCGGCGTCATGCGCCTCGCTTGTAATCCAGGACCACCACGTGGGTTTCTTCCGGAAGGTCGGGCCGCGTGACCTTCAGCGATTCCTGAGGCTGGGGTGCGGAGAGCCCCATCTCCTTTAGAAACTTGCTAAGCGGATCGAGCTTGAGGGTGATTTCGGGGGTGCGGTAATGCATGGGCACGACGATGGACGGTTCGAGCAGGCTGATGACTTCGGCCGCCTGCGAGGCGTTCAGACCGGTTCCGCCGCCGATGGGCACCAGCGCAATGTCCACCGCGCCGAGGGTTTCGATCTGCTGCTGGGTGGGCACGTAATCCAGGTCACCCATGTGCGCCACGGTCAGCCCGTTGAAGTCGATCAGATAAAGGGTGTTGGGATCCTTGCGCGGGGGCGATTTCTTTTTTTCGGCCGCCGCTTCCGCCTCATGGTGGGTGGCAATACCGGTGATGAACACGCCGCCGATTTCAAACTCGCCCGGACCGCTGATGATGCGCTTTTCCCCCTTCACCGCTTCCACGCAATTGTGGCCCGGCGCGTCGTGGGAAACACAGACGATATCGGCTTTTAGGCGCAGCGTTCCGTAGCCGACGCTGTCGTCGTACGGATCGACCACCACCGAAGCCATGCCACGCTCGCTGAACCGGAAGCACGAGAGACCATACCAGACGATTTCCATGGATAATCCTCCGCGGGTATGGATTATACTCGAGTAAGGGAATCGCATTCGGATGAAAGACGATCCATTCCGGCTTTCGGTGCTCGAAATCGGCGGCGGCAGGGTGCGTTGGTCCGCCGGCGAGGCCGCCCGCGCCGAATGCACCCCCAGCGCCGGTTCCCCGCCGGCAGACGAGGGGATCCTCCCTCCCAACGATGCGCTCGAACCGTCCGGCGCAGCGAAACCCGGGATGATATCACTTTTTCATCGGGCGCTGCTTACCTTACCACCGGTAAAAACTTACGCCGATGCCCAACTCGACGATACGCAGAACCTCCCGCGCGGCTCCCTGCGCTGGAGGCCGCCGCTCCGTTTCTCCGTGCGCGCGCGCACGTCGATCCCCGCTCCGCCGGGAACGTTCGGTTTCGGATTCTGGAACGATCCGTTTTCCCTCTCCCTGGGGATAGGGGGGGCGGCGCGCAAGCTCCCATCCGCGCCGCAGTGCGCCTGGTTTTTCTACGGCTCGCCGCCGCTCGATTTGCCGCTCGCCGATGGCGTCCCCGGATGGGGATGGAAAGCGGCGACGCTGCGCTTTCGGAACATCCCCGCTCCGGTCCTGGCGCCGATCGCCGTCGGCGGGGTAGTGTTAGTAAATTTGCCTCCTTTGCGGCGGTGGGCGCTGGCGCAAGCGCGGCGGGTTTACCGGGCCGAGGAACGGCTGCTCCCGATCGATCCTTCGCAATGGCACACATACGCCATCGAATGGCATCTTCCGTCAGTGGGTTTCTTCGTCGACGGCGTCGAAGTGCTGCGCTCTTTTCATCCCCCCTCGCCCCCACTCGGACTGGTCCTATGGATCGACAACCAATATGCGGTCGCTTCGGCGAAAAAGGGATTCGGTTTCGGCGTGCTGGCCCTTGAGCGGGAACAGACCCTCGAACTGGAAGCGGCACGGATTGAAACCGGCATACCCGCGTGATAGAATGCGCGGACGTTCAGGGGGGTGGCTGGGTCCCGGTGGGCTCCCCGGTCTTCAAAACCGGCGGCGGGTCGCTTGCCGAGCCGCGGTGGGTTCGACTCCCATCCATCCCCGCCTCCCTAAAGCGAGATCATGAATAATCCTTCGGATTTCGACAATCTTGCGCGAATCGTCGCCCGCGTCATGGCGGCGGAAGAGACGACGCTGGGAGGACCCAAGCAGCCGTTCATCTTCCGCGCGCGCGGCCGGTTGCTTGTCGATAGCGAACCCGCCTTCGAAGAGCTCTCCTCCGCCGTAAAGCCGCTCGGATTGATGCCGGTCCTGCGCGAGGAAAACGGCCGGCAGGAGATTTTGCTGATAAAGGATTTAACCCGCCTTCCCGACGGCCGCGGCCGGACCAACCTGTTGCTATTCATCCTTACCTTGGCCCTGGGTTCGCACGAACTGGGGCATTACTTCGCCGGTCGAAAAAATAAAACCGCGGTCACCCTGCCGTTCTTTATTCCCCTTCCGCTGATCAGCCCCTTCGGCACGCTCGGCGCGGTGATCTCGCTGCGCGAGCCGCCCCGGAACCGGAACGTATTGACCGAGATCGGCATCGCCGGGCCGCTGACCGGCTTCCTGGTGGCGATTCCTCTTCTGCTGATCGGCCTGCTGCTTTCGAAAGTCCAAGCGCTCCCGACCGTGCTCGGGCCGTGCGAGAGTTTTAGCCTCGAAGGCAATTCGATTCTGTATATCCTGGCCAAGCTGGCGGTCTTCGGACGGATGCTTCCCGCTCCGGCCCATTTCGACATCCCGCCCGTGCTTTTCTACCTGCGCTCCTTTTTCACTGGATTTCCCTTCCCGATGCAGGGCGTGGATGTGTTCATCCACCCCGTAGCATCCGGCGCCTGGGCGGGATTGATGGTCACCGGGTTGAATTTGATCCCGGCTGGCCAGCTCGACGGCGGCCATCTTTTTTACGCGATCTTTGGAAAACGCGCCGGCCGGCTTCTGCCTTGGATCATCGCCGCGCTGGTCGTGCTCGGTTTGTTCTGGCCCGGCTGGTTTCTCATAGTGATTTTAATTTTTCTCTTCGGCCGGGCGCACGCCGAGCCGCTGGATACCGTTACCCCGCTCAGCCCCCGCCATCGGGTCCTGGCGGTGCTCGGCCTGATCCTCTTCTTCCTGATCTTCACCCCCATCCCGTTGCAGATCTTCGGTGGCTGAAGAACTCTTCCGCGACGTTACCCCCGAACAATTGTGCGCTCTGCTCGAGCAGGGCCGCGCGCCGCGGATGATTGACGTGCGCGATCCGGAGGAATACGCGCTGGGCCATCTCCCCGGAGCGGAGCTCCATCCCGCCGACCAGATCGCCGATTGGTGCCACACGCTCGACCCGGACCAGGAAATCCTTCTCTATTGCCATCACGGAATCCGCAGCTTGCATGCCGCGATGCACCTCTCGGCGATTGGGTTCAAAAAAGTGAGCCACCTGCGCGGAGGGCTGGACGCATACAGCCTGCGCGCGGGCCCGAGCATACCAAGGTATTAATTAAAACTGTAAACCGTTAACCGCATACCCCCAGGGCTGATCCCGCGCTGCGCGCGGGACAGCCCGCCCCGGTCAGCCCGCCGGGCGGGCCGGGGGCGCCCTGAGCTATTAACCGCGCCCGGCCGAGGCCGGGCTTCAAACAAATCCAGTGGTCGAACCGTCTATATATAGTGTTTCCGCGGCATATGAGGGATCTCTTCGCAGAATGCCTGTCATATTTTGATTGAATTGAAATGTAGCCGGGTTTACCCGGCGTTGTTGAAAGCACGGAGCTTTAGCTCCGGGTAAGTACTCGCGGGATGCTATTCAGTATCTTAAATAAAAAAGCCCCGGCAATTGCTCGCCGGGGCTTTTTATTCAGAGGTTGCAGTTACGAGGGCACGACAGTGACGTTCGCGGCCTGCAAGCCCTTCGGTCCTTTTTCAACGGAGAATTCGACTTTCTGGCCTTCTTCAAGGTTTCGATAGCCTTCGCCTTGGATGGCGGAGAAATGTACGAAGACATCCTCGCCGCCTTCCCGGGAAATAAAGCCGTAGCCTTTCCCGCCATTGAACCACTTGACCGTACCGGTGATGCGCTCAGACATGGTGTTTGCCTCCTTTTGGCAAAAAACGGTGTTAGGAACTCATTCAGTTCCATCGGAGGGACGAACAAAAATGGCTCACGGATATTCCCGTGAGCCACATCGTTTCTACTTCCAACCAACGTGAACCAACTGGTATCCTACGGAGAAGATATTATCACGCGATGGCCATCCTGTCAAGAGCCGTTCTGGGGCGCTTTTACTTGTTCTCTTCCAGCCAGCGTTCGGCGGAGATGGCCGCCGCCACGCCCATTCCGGCCGAGGTGGCGATCTGCCGGAAGATCGAGTCCGCCGCCTCGCCCGCGGCAAACACGCCCGGCACGCTGGTGCGCATCCGGTCGTCGACGCGGATGTATCCCTTCGGGTCCATGTCCAGCTTTCCGCGGAACACCGCGGTATTCGGCTCGTGTCCGATGAAAATAAAAACACCCTCGGCGGAAAGGACGTCCGGCTTCCCGGTCTTTACGTTGTGCACCGCGACGGATTGCACGGATTCCCCGCCGCGGATTTCATCCACGACGGTGTCCCACAGGAAACGGATTTTTTCGTTGTGCTCCGCGCGCTCCCGAAGCAGCATCCCGGCGCGCAATTCGTTTCTCCGGTGGACGATCGTCGCCTGCGAAACGTAGCGGGTAAGAAAGATTCCCTCCTCCAGGGCGCTGTCTCCGCCGCCGATCACCAGCACGTTTCGTCCCCGGAAGAAAGCCCCGTCGCAGGTGGCGCAATACGAGACGCCTTTGCCAAGTAATGTGTCTTCTCCCGGAACGCCCAGCCGCCTCGGGCTTGCACCGGTGGCCACGATCAGCGTCTTGGCGTGATACTCGCCGGTATCGGCCAGAATCCGGAATGGATGAACGGTCAGATCCACCTCGTTGGCGGTGGAAAAATCCACGACCGCCCCAAACCGCTCCGCCTGCTTCTGGAACATCGAAAAGAGATCGCCGCCGCCCACGCCTTCCGGAAAACCGGGATAATTCTCGACGGTGTTGGTAAGCGCCACCTGGCCGCCAAGGTCCGGCCCGGCCAGCACGAGCGGCTTCCGGTCGGCGCGCGCCGCATAGACGGCCGCAGCCAGGCCCGCGGGCCCCGTTCCAAGAATAATCACATCCTGTTCCATGGCGGGCGTTCCGGCCTGGGTGGCGCCGAGTGAGAATTGCATGTTCCTCCTTGCGTAGAAAAGCGAACGATTCATCCCAGGCGGTTTGCCCCTCTCGCTCCCTCCATTTTCTTTTGGAAAATAGGGGGATAAAGGAGGGAGAGTTTCGCCAGGATTTGGCCTCACATGGGAACCGCGTATTTATTATACCGAATATCCCTTGACCCTCCAGCCATCCTGGAGCAGAATCTCCGCGTGCACATCACCTCGTGCGTCATCGAAATGAATATTCCCGGGAGCCGGTCGCTGAAAGAAAAACGCGGCCGCATCCTGCCTCTGATTTCCCAATTGAAAAGCCGGTTCGGCCTGGCGGCGGCCGAAATCGCCCGCCAGGATGTCCATGATGGCGCCACCGTCGCCTGCGTGGCGGTGAGCACCGATACGGCGCAAAACGAGCGCGTGCTCCAATCCGCGCTGCACTGGATCGAAACAAACCGGCCGGATATGGAGATTATCGACGCGCAAATCGAGGAGCGGTGAGTTTCCCCGCCGCCTGTCCGTAGCCGGGATTTATTCCGCAAAGCAGGTAGAGGAGGAAGGGATGGATCTCGGTCTTAAGAATAAAAAAGCGCTTGTCACCGGCGCCAGCCGCGGGTTGGGATTCGCCACCGCACTCGCGCTTTCCGGCGAGGGTGCTCAGGTGGCGATCAACGCCCGCGACGCCGCGCGTTTGCAGACGGCGGCCGCGGAGATCATGCGGCAGACCGGCGGCAAAATCTTCGCCCTCCCCGGCGACCTCGCCCTGCCGGACCTCGCTTCCTCCCTCCCAGTCCTCGCCGCGGAAAAACTTGGCGGATTGGATATTCTCGTGCTCAATTCCGGCGGCCCGCCGCCGGGAAGGTTCGAGGAATTCGACGATGACGCCTGGCAAAAAGCGATCAATGGGTTGTTGATGTCCGCCGTCCGCCTGATCCGCGCGGCGCTGCCCACCTTGCGCGCTTCAAGTTCCCCGGCCGTGCTGACGGTCACTTCGTATTCGATCAAACAACCGATCCCCAATCTCGTGCTTTCCAATTCCGTCCGCTCCGCGGTGGCCGGGTTGACCAAAACCCTGGCGCTGGAACTCGGGCCGGAGGGCATTCACGTCAACAGCATACTCCCGGCCTGGACCGAAACCGAACGCGTTCAGGAACTCATAACCGACCGCGGCCGCCGCAGCGGCGCGACTCCCGAGTAAGAAACGCGCAAGCAAGCAGCCGAAAGCCCGCTCGACCGGATGGCCAAACCGGAGGAGTTCGCCCGCGCGGCGGTCTTCCTGTGCTCGCCGGCCGCCTCCTACCTGACCGGAGTGATGCTTCCAGTGGACGGCGGAATGTACAAGTGCACCTTCTAACCTGCGCTTTTTATAACAGATCGGCCTGCCCCTTGCGGTGGAACCGCAATTTGGAAAGACACTTTGGACGACAAACTGATCATTCGCCGTTACCTGTCCGCCGATCACGACGCCGTCTGGGACTTGCACAACGCGGCGCTACAGGATACCGGCGCGCATCTCGGTAACGGCCCCTGGGATGACGACCTGCACCGCATCGAAGCCGCCTATCTCGAAACCGGCGGTGAATTTCTGGTGGGAGAACTCGGCGGCTGGATCGTGGTGATGGGCGCCCTAAAGCCGGTCGATGCGGGCACGGCCGAAGTGAAACGCATGCGCGTCGATCCGGCTTTTCAACGGCGCGGGTTCGGTCAAGAAATGTTATCCGCTCTGGAAACGCGCGCCCGCGCACTCGAGTTTCGTAGGTTGATTTTAGACACTTCTGTCCGTCAAAAGGCGGCGTTGCGTCTCTATCAAAAAAACGGCTACCGGGAGACCGGCCGCCGGAAAATCCGCCACCTCGATTTGATCGATTTTGAAAAGGAGTTGAAGCCTGAGTAATTGTTCAACCAGAAGGAGCAGGTATGCAGATTGTGCTGAAATGACGAAAAACGCCGGCAGATCAAATAGATATTTTTTCTATAAACTGATTTTCCGCGAAATCCGTAGAATCTGCGAAATCCGCATACAAGTTCATTTTTTTTAAGAAGGGTCCGCGTTTTTACAAAGGCACAGAATATGAAAAACGAGATTCAGCCGAAGCCGCCGGACAAGCGGAGCGAAAAAAGGATTTTAATTCTTCGGGTCATCGCCCAAACTGCCATGCTCCCGTTTCTTTTGGGGATGACCCTCTTCATCCCGGCCGCGACACTCGATTGGCCGCTGGCTTGGGCATTGATGTCGGTTTACGTCGGCGGGATGTTCTTGACCAATCTGTGGCTTATCGCCTATCACCCCGGGTTGGCCAGGGAACGCCTGATAATCCCACGTTCTTCCGAAAGGTGGGATCTCCGGCTCCTCCAGATCACCAATGTACTTTTTTTGGCGGTTATGCTGCCCCTTTCCGGATTGGATCACCGCCTCACCTGGTCTCCGCCGATCCCATCCACAATTTCTCTCTTCGCGCTGTCTCTCTTTGCATTAATGTTTCTATTCATGGTCTGGTCGATGTCGGTCAACGATTATTTCTCGTCCGCAATCCGGCTGCAAAGCGACCGGGGGCAAACGGTCGCCACCGGAGGTCCCTATCGCGTCCTCCGCCATCCGGGATATCTGGCGATGATCATCCAATTCCTCGCTATTCCGGTCGTACTGGGGTCGGCCTGGTCGATGATTCCGGCTTTGGCGATCGGGGCCGTGTATGTGTATCGAACAATTCGGGAAGACGAGTTGTTGCTTGGGAGTTTGCCCGAATATGCGGAGTACGCCCGCCGCGTCCGCTCCCGATTAATTCCGGGTATCTGGTAAACTCAACCGACGATCCGGTCCCCTGTACATAATCTGTGATACTGACTCCTCCCCATAACGGGAAGGAGATGGAGAGGGTTGAGGAGAATCCGATGACATCTTCCATCGACCAACCGACGGAACGTCCAACCATGACGAACCTCCGGATTGTATCCCTGCTGATTGGGATTTTCATTACCGGCTGGCTGGCGCTCGCGCCCATCCTCGCGCTGATCGGTGGAATGATTCTGTTCCAATATATTCCAGCAAGTTTCGCAGAGTTCACGCTCGTTCCCCGGCCCGGAATCCTGCCCGCGCCGGCAATCGGCCTGATCATTGCCTTCGCCGCCTTTTTGCTCCAGGCAGTTGTGTTTTTCCCGCTGTGGCTGGGTACGCGCAAGCGGCCGAATTGGGAGCCGCTGCACGCGATCGCGGGCGGCCTGCTGGCGACGTCCCTCTACCTGCTGGCC
>JBEKDW010000163.1:0-6099 GCA_050014155.1 Anaerolineales bacterium | reverse complement strand
GGAGGAACGGATTTTTTCCGAAGATGGAAAGTTTTCCAACCGAGGCCGGGAATCGCGGGGGCGACAAAGACCGCTTTGACCGAGGCTTCCCCGCCCGCCCGGATGTGGTATTGCGCGATCGACGGGTCGGCAAGATATTCACGGTAACCGTCCATCGCCCGCTTCCACGCTTCGGGATCCGGCGAGGAATTTTCCTCCATCACCGCATCCACATGCAGCGTATCCCCTTCGCGGCGGAAGCCGATGTCCTGTAGCGCGAGATTCCCGGCCCGCCCTTCGTGCAGATTGCCGACGATCCCGCGCAGGCCGGCGGGAGAGAGCTCGACGTTGATCAGTTCGGGCGCCGCGCCGCCTGCCGCCTGGTGCGGAATGACGGCGCCGGCGCCGTCGACGATCTCGAAGGCGTCCCATTCCGGCGGCGGATGCACCTCCGCCTCCACCCGGTCCGTGCGCTGGGCGGCGGTTGGATTGAAGACCACGATCGAATGCGCACCGGCGCGCGTATCGACGGCCGCAGCCAGCGCCGCCAGGCTCGCGCGCGCGATCTCCGCTCCAATCTGCTCCGCCTGGGCGAAACGCGGCTTCATCTCCTCATACACTTCGTCGATCGAACAGCCGCAGATCGAATCGTGCGGATGATTTTGCATCAGCAGCCGCCAGGCGGCGTGCAGCGCCCCCGAGGGGTTGCGCACCAGCGGATCGGAGGAAGGCTCCTTCCCGGCAACGTGTGACGCGAACGCCGAGAACGGTTCCGCCCAGCGCTCGAGCAGCGTTTCGCACTCGCGGTTGCGCTGTTTGATCCACATCCGGGAGGAGAGCACGCCGGGCAGAAGATGATGGCGCTTGGGAGATCGCAGTTCACCTTCGATGACAGGCAACGCGATCTTCCGGCTGTGAACCGCGGCTGAGACGGCCGCGAAATATTTCGGGAGCGTGGAATGGATCAGCCGGTCACCGCCCATTTTTCCAACGGTGGAACGGATAGCGGCCGACGTGTCGGGCGGCGGTTCCATGTGGTCGGTGCCGTGCATCAGCAGCAGGTCGCGCACGGCCGAATGCGTACGGAGCGAATCTCGCCGTACGCCCACTTCGCGCGCGAACAGGATTGGATCGGAAGTCGGCAGGCCGGCAGCGTTGTCGTACCCGTCACGCAGATAAGCAGCCAGCACGCGCGAGCCGTCCGGCGATTGCCACCACACCTCGCATGGTTCGTCGGAAAGCCCGCGCCGGAAGGCGGCCCACCCGATTCCAAATCCGCGCAGGATCTGCGGCAGCTGCCCGATGTGTCCGAAGGGATCCGGCGTATAGCCCACCGGCATACGCGCGCCGAAATCCCGGCACAGGCGCGCGCCTTCCAATAAATTGCGAATCGTGGACTCGGGACTGACCAGAAATTCGTCGGGCAGGATATGCCACGGGCCGATGAGGATTCTGCCCGCGCGAATGTGGCGTCGCAGTTCCGCTTCGCGTTCGGGGCGGATTTCGAGGTAGTCCTCGAGCACGATCGTCTGTCCGTCGAGCATGAAGAATTTATACTCGCGGTCCCGTGCCAATATCTCCAGGAGGCCGTCGATCAGGCGGACGAGTTGCAGGCGAAAGTCCTGATAGGGTTTGTACCACTCGCGATCCCAGTGCGTGTGCGATATTAGATGAAGCGTAATCATGATTCCTCACACAATAAACCTCGTTCGCTGACCCAACCCCCATCCCATGATGGGAAGGGGGGAAGGGTGCCCCGATCCCGATGGATACGAGGTGGTAGGTTTGGGTTGGGAGGTTAGGTCGGAAAACACCTTCCCTAACAAGTGCCCGGCTCGACAAGCGATTCGGAACCACAAAGTCGTTTTCATTTTTCAGGAGGATGAATCCTCTCTCAACACCGTAAGAATCTCCTCCCAGTGCTTGAAGAGCAACAGATGGCTTTCGCCCTCCAGGAAACGCGCGCGGCAGTATGGTACCGCGCGCGCGATCGCCCGCCCCATCCCGACCGGAGCGTCCGGATCTTCGATTCCATGCCAGAGGTCCAGCGGGATCCGGATAGCTTCAAGCTCGAATCCCCAGGATCGGGTCAACAGGAATCCCTCCCAGGCATGACCGAGCAGTCCCGCACGGAACGCCTCGCGCGTGCTGTCGTGACAAACCTGCAACCCGCCCGGCATCGCAAGCATCGCATTATCCGGGTTGGCCGGGTTGCGGAGGTCTAGGTGGACGAATTCCTCCGGGTGATCCCGGCCGCGCCGGAAAATAAAATACATCGCCAACCGGAAGAGCGGCCAAGGCAGTCTGCTGCCGAGCGTGAACCCGAGCCGGTTCTGCAGGATGATCCCGTCGAGCGCGCCGGGTGCGCCAGCCGGACCGAGGCTGGATATCACGCCTGCGGATGTCAACCGCTCCGGAATAAATGCGGCGCAAGCCAGAACGTACGGCCCGCCGCCGGAATGGCCGCACACGGCGAAGCGCGCGAGCCCCAGTGCATCCGCGAGCGCGCAAACGTCCGCCGGCCACCCAAGGATGCGGCGGCCGGGCTGGAAGGAAGATCCCCCATATCCGGGCCGGTCGACCGTGATCAACCGCACCCGCTTCCGCGCAGTGAGTTCATCCAGCGGAGGACGAAAGATGCGCGAGCCGGGAATGCCGTGAAATAGGAAGACTGGTTTGCCGCGCGGATCCCCATATTCGGCGTAGGCCAGGCGGCGACCGTCCTGTAGGACGATCAAAGAGTCCATTTGGAAGTTTCTCCTTTATTCTTACCTAACCCCCTACCCCTCGCATGTCGAATAAACAATTTTGTTGAACCTTTTCCCCTTCCCCCTTCCCTTTATGGGAAGGGGGAAGGGGCCAGGGGTAGGAGGTTAGGTCAGTCTCCACTTCACAACCGTACCTTTTCCAACGTGAGCGCCCTCGCCTCTTCCATTGCCGCGGCGCGAATGCGGACCGGGAACCGGTTGTGGAGCGGAGAAAGCCGCGCGCCCGCGGCTGAAGACGCCCAGATCAGCCAGACAATCGGCCGCAACCGGCCGGTCATATTGACCGCTTCCTTTAATTCACCCAGCGTACCGTCATCCCATCCCCCCACCAGGCCATACAGGAACATATAGACCGGGAAGGACGGCAGGATGGCCACGAGGAAGAGCAGCATGCTGGTCACCTGATCGCCGCGCCAGATAAAACCGGCGATCAATCGCAGCAGCAGGTAGTGCGTCGCGCCGGCCAGGAAAGGCGCGGCGATCGACTGGTAAATGTAAATCTTCTGCGGGAAGCACAGCTTGTGGTTGACGATAAACGAGGTGATGCCTTTGGCCAGCAGGCCGATGAAGTATGCGATGATCAACGCGGGCACCTGGAAAACGGCGAGCAACAGATACAGGAAGAATATCCGTGTGGATTGCTCCCCGATGGTGAGCAGCGTTTTCAAGTACGGCTTGTTCGCTCCGAATTGGACATTATCCCCCACCCACGAGAGGTATTGGATGGCTCCCCAGAACGCAAGCGGCACCACATAGAGCGCCGAGCGGTGGAATTCCGGTCCGGTCGCTCCGAGCAGAAAGCTCGGCGCCACGGCGATGAGCACCGCGCAAATGAACGCGCTGATCAACCCGCCCCATTTATACGACATTGCCGCGTAGTATGTCGAAAGGATCCGCTTCCCGTGCGAGACGGCTTCCGAAATGGCCGCCATCACGCCGTCCGTCAGCGTCTGTAAAACTTGGAACGCAAACAGGAAGTTCTGGGCCAACACCCAGTTGCCCCAGATCTCGGCGTAGTTGACCAGTCGGCTCTGGGTGATCCAGATTTCCGCGGCCTGCCCGGCCGACCAAGCCGCCGAGGCGAGCATTTCGAACACGCCGAAGCCGAATCCCGTGCGCACGACCTGCCAATCGAAATGTGCCAGGAACAACACTCCGGCGTTGTAACCCAGGCGGCGGTAGATCGCCAGTCCCAAAAGGAAAGTGAACAGCTCGGCGGCATACGCGGCGACGCCCAATCCCAGCAGCCCGCCCATCGATCCGCCGAAGGCTGGATGCGCCCGGCCCCAGGCGTAGAACAGCACGACGAATAACGGCTGGGTCAGAACCGGCATGACCACGTTGAGCGCGACGTCCAGGATGCGGGCAGCATCCTGCCGCTGAAACCCGGAAAGCGCGTGGCGGAACACCTGATAGAAACCGGGTAGTTGAATTGTCGAGTGGATGATCACGCTCCAGGCATACAGCGCGTAGGCCGACTCCGGCGCCCAGGTGCTGGCCAGGCCGATCACGAGCGCCACCTGGATCGCGCCCGAAAGCGCCTGCCACCAGACGAACAACTGGCCGTATTGAATCCCCTTCTTCGGATCATGCACCCGGTATTCCGACAGATATTTAATGAAAGCGACGCTGGTGCCCATGTCGAAAAAGTACCAGGCCAGGTTGAAAAATTGCGTCACCCGGCCCCAGATCCCGAGCGCCTGGGCGGAGGGAAGAATGTAAGTCGGAAGGATCAGGTTCTGATACAGAATCAGCGGGACGAAAAGGATCAAACCGAGCGCGAGACCGATGAGGAAACCGGAGAGCGGCCGCTGGAACCCGACCTTCTCCCAGGCTGCCGGCGGTCCTCCCGCATCGTCCTTCCCTCGTCCGCCGCGGACGATGTGGTCCAGCGCCTCCGGATGGCGCAGGCTGTAACGGCGCACAACGACAAACACGGCAAACGTGGCCGCCACGAGAATTCCCATGATGGCCCACAGGATGTTGCGCTCCGCCGCGTGCGGCACGGGCGAACCGGGATACTGCGCAAAATCTTCCGGCGTTCTCCCGGCAGCGCGCGTGACAAGGTGGTAGATCAAATAGTTGTAATACGCCCAGTCGCGGAATTGCGGGTTGTCACCCGCCCCGAGGAAAAAATTCACGATGAAGGTTTTACGTTGAGGTATGCTCCAGATCAACCAGCTGCCGTCTTCAAATCCGTCCACCAGCGGCTGCACGCTCGAGAACGGCGTCTCCACTGTCATCCGTTCCCGCACCTGGGGCGCACCGTTCCAGATGATCTGGTGGCTGATCGGATCACTGATCCGTGAGATATCCTGGAAGCTGACGGCCGTATCGATCGGTTGGAACTTAACCGGCACGCCCGTCGCCGCGGTGAAGGATTCGGACGTCACGTCCGGCCCGAGAATGAGGACCAGCCCGGCTCCATTTTGAAGGCGGTTGTTTACCGACTCCGGATCCGGAATCTCCCCGTTGAGCAGGAGGACGTCCGCCTGAAACGGATCGGTGGTGATGATAAATGCGCCGCGACCGGCCAGATCCAGAGCCGGACGAACTGTCGATGCATCCCCGGCGATGTAGACCCGGATGGAATCGGAGGCGCGAGCCCTAGCCGCCGGCGCGAGTAAAAGCGCCAGGAATAGCAGCGCGGTCCATCGACGCAAGAAAATGTTTTTTAAGCGTGGGGGATTAATACTTGATCCAATACCAGGCATTGCCCGATGGTACAACCGGTTCCGTTTCTTCGCAAACCTCTGACAAGGATAATCTGATCTGGTCCGAGATTACACGGTATTCCTCCGATGGATGGGTTTTTCCAGCTGTCGTTCGATATTAATCGAATCAGTACCAAATAATTCTAATAATTAACCTGATTCGGTAAAATTTATCGCCTTTTACTCTTGATCATCGTTTTTATCTCTTATATAGGCGTTTCCTGATTATTAAGCCATTTCTTATGAAAATAACCTTGACAGATTTTCAACTTAGATTTATATATAAGCAAAGTTAACTAACAACAAAGGTTAATGAATGAAATCGACTGATCCTTTCATCGGCACACTTCACGAATGCATTGAGCTGATCATGCGCCGATCCATGCGTTACTTTTTTCAATACGCCAAAGGAACCGGCCTATCCATGCCACAGATTGGCGCTCTATTCCATCTTAACCGGGGAGGAACCAGCGGAATTTCCAACCTTGGCGACGATCTGGGCGTCAGCAGCGCCGCTACCAGTCAGATGTTGGACCGGCTGGTGCAGCAGGACTTGATCCTGCGGTCAGAGGATCCGAATGACCGCCGGGTAAAAAAAATCGTCCTGACCGATAAGGGGCGGAAGGTCCTCGCCGAAA
>JBEKDW010000162.1:0-6145 GCA_050014155.1 Anaerolineales bacterium | reverse complement strand
GAAAATTTCGGGGCACCCCTGGAACGGATTTGCGCCGCGCTGGAGATTCTAGCCCGGCGCTACGCGGACCGGATCCACCTGATCTATCCGGTACACCTGAATCCAAACGTCGATCATCCTGTCCGCAGCCTGCTCGGGCGGGTTGACAATATTTCCCTGCTCCCGCCATTGGATTATCTTCCGCTCGTTCATTTGCTCAAACGGTGCGATTTGGTGCTGACGGATTCGGGCGGCCTGCAGGAGGAAGCGCCGGGTCTGGGGAAACCCGTTCTGGTTTTCCGGGAAGTGACCGAGCGTCCGGAGGGAGTGCAATCCGGAACGGTCAGACTGGTCGGATCGGACACCGATCGGATCGTGACCGAGACAGCCCGCCTGTTGAATGATCGAAGCGAATACGAGCGTATGTCGAAGGCGGTCAATCCATACGGCGATGGGCACGCTGCCGAACGGATCGCTAAAATCTTGGAGGAGGCGGTATGAAAATTAATTGGAGGATCCCGATCTTGGCCGCTGCCGCAATTTTCATCTCCGCGGCGGTGGCCGCATCGCAGGGAGTGGCATTGGGTGGAAATCCCTGGTGGTACGCCGACGTTTTCTGGCCGAATTTCCTGGTATTCTTGATTCCGTCCTTTTTAGCGCTCGGGCTGGTTGAGGTGTGCAACCGTTTCCTGCTCCCGGGGCCTGTCGGGGATTTCCCGCGCAAATGCGCGTGGTGGGCATTGGGAATGCGGGTGGCCTTTCTCATCATTGTCCCCTTGGCGATGCAGCTATGGGGTTATCCATCGGATAAAAACCGGATCGGGCTGGTCGAAACCGATGCGCTGAATGCCACCTCAAAGGCGTGGGACGCCGCGCAATCCAACCAACCAGTCTTGGAAACATGGACCCAGGGGTCGGGAGACAATACCGGCGGTATTACCGTAATGGGCGTGATCCTGTTCCGGCTCTTCAGTTCGGATCAGGAACGGGCACTTTTGCTTGGGCTGCTCGCGGCCGCGGTTTCGGCATTGACCGTCATCCCGACCTTCCGGTTGGCAAACGAATTATTCTCCGAAAGGACGGCCCGGGTTGCGGCCGTGATCGTAGCGGTTTACCCCGAAGCGGTGATGCTCGGCGCACTCGATGTCCAACAAGGATATCTCGCGCTGGTTTTGGGGGTGGAGCTTCTGGCCTTGGCGGGATTGATACTGTGGAAAAAAACCGAACCCGGAAAATTGGGCGCTCCCCGGCCGGTCATCGCCGCCGTGGCCTTTGTGCTTTCGCTTGTCGCCATGTTCCTGCTTTCCTACGAATTCTTCATCCTTTCAATTTTCTGCGGAGCGTTATTCGCGGTTTGGTTAGCCGATCCGCGCCGGCGCGTCGGCCGGATCCTTTGGATCGCCGGTGGGCTGGGAGTGCTGGTGTTGATTGTGATGCATATCCTCAGCTTGCGCGACGTGATCCCCAGCGATTCGGATTATCTCTATTCCCAGTATCATTACTTGTACGGGTTGGCCTGGTCCGAATACGACAAAATTGCCGCCACGGGAGGCGGCGATCTCTTCCAATCGGTGCTGGCCACCATGGATCGGACCGTGGCCTTTCTCCTCGCGGCGCTGTACGGCTTGCTGCAACCGGTGCTGCCGGCCGCGATCGGCCACCGCAACCAGACCGCCGTGGGCGGCAGTTTCTGGCAGGCGCTGGGCATTTACCGCAGCCTGGGATGGTACCTCGCGCTACCGCTTCTGTTCTACGGCACCCTCAAATCAGTGCGCGGATTGTTCTCGCGCAAGCCAGAGTTGATGCTCGCCGTGATTTTCTGGGCCATCGCGTTCATTGGATCCTACCGCGCCTTCGGCGACCAGTGGGACAATCCGCGGTACCGATTCTTTGCGTTTGTCCCGATGGCTCTTCTGGCGGCCTGGGCGTGGGTCCAGTGGCGCGAGAAACGCGACGCCTGGTTCCTGCGGATAGCGATTCCGTTCGCCGTCGCGGTGATTGGACTGACGGTCTGGTACCTCCTGAGGGATTACGCAGGTGTGCAGTTCCCGGTGGTGGCGTCGCTCGGCGTCCTCGTGGCGCTTGCGGTTCTTGCGTTCGTGGCCACCCTATTTTTGTTTCGACCCAAGAAGTCCATCTCGGCCGGATGACCCATGCGTATCTGCCTGATCCCGAAAGCCACGCGGGGCGGTCCGGCGTCTTTCCAAACCCGGCTGGCAACGGAACTGAACCGCCGGGGGGTGGAGACGACGTTCGATCCGAATTCGCGGCCGCTCTCCGCCGTCTTGGTGTTTGCCGGGACGAAGAATTTAATCTCGCTGTGGCGGTGCCGACGGCAGGGCATCCGGATCGTGCAGCGGCTCGACGGGATCAACTGGCTGCACCGCGCTCATTCACTCGGATCGGCATATGCCCTGCGGGCTGAATCGCTCAACCTGCAGCTGAGATTGATCCGTTCCCGATTGGCCGATCGCATCATCTACCAAAGCGGGTTTGTCCACGAGTGGTGGGAACGCTGGTTCGGGACGGCCATGGTCCCGGCGCGGGTGATCCACAACGGCGTTTCGCTGGAGGAATACCCTCCGCGAAAAGAGATGCATGACGGCACGCTACTGGTGGTGGAAGGGACCCTTCAATACAACGATCCGGCGCGCGAGATATTATCAGCGGCTAATGGGGGATTGGTTCATGAAGGACCGCTGCGGCGATTGACCATCCTGGCAGAGACCGGCTCGGCCTGGGAAAGCGAATGGGCACGGTATAACCCGCGGCCTGAAGTTGCAGGGTTGCGCCCGCGCGCCGAGGTAAAAGCTCGGCAGCAGAACGCCGCTTTGTTTCTTTCCATGGAAATCAATCCACCTTGCCCCAATGCCATCATCGAGGCACTGGCGGCGGGGTTGCCGGTGTTGGCGTTCGACACGGGGAGCGCTCGTGAACTGATCGGCGCGGGAGGTGAGACGGTGCGGTATGAGGGAAATCCGTGGCGCTTGGAAGTACCGCGCAACCTCGATGCGCTCGGCGAAGTCGGGCGGCAAATCCTCGGGGGGTGGCGGGAATATTCACGGAGAGCGCGCTCTGAAGCGGAGCGGCGGTTCGACATTCGGTCTATCGCGCAATCTTATCTGGAAACGATGGTCGGTTGAAACGAATGGATTCAGGATTGCCTCACCGGGCCGGGATCCAACAACGAATGTTACCCGCGTATCGCGCGCCGTTTTTTGATTCGCTCGCCCGCGCGCTTCCCGGGAGCCTTTCGATATTTGCCGGGGCGCCAAGGCCCGGAGAGGCCATTCCCCAGGCCGATTCTCTTCAAACGGCAAAATGGATCAAGGCCGACAACCGGTATCTCGGACGCGGAAAACTTTCCGCGATCTGGCAGAGCGGCTGGCGGGAATGGTTGACGGAGGTGGATCCCGAGGTGGTGGTATTCGAGGCGCACCCTCGGCTATTAAGCAATCGCGCCATGCTGGATTGGATGCAGACCTCCGGTCGCCCGGTTATCGGCTGGAGTCTGGGGCCCGTCCGCGATGGAAGCGACATTCTCGGCTTGATCCGGTCTTTTTATAGCCGGTTTTCTGCGCTTGTGGTTTACAGCCGAAGTGCCCGCCAAGCTTTTCAAGACTTGGACATGCCTGCGGAAAAAATTTTCGTCGCGCCCAACTCGGTGGAATCCGCCTTTGCCGATGCACTCTTACGTGCTCCCCAGGCCCGTCCCCAGGCAAGAGCCGAGCTTGGGTTGGACCAGCGGCCGGTGGTTCTGTCTGTTGGTAGGTTGGTCCCGCAGAAGCGGGTGGATGCGCTCCTGCGCACCTGCGCCCGGTTGGGGAACGGGTGCCAATTGCTGATCGTCGGGGACGGTCCCGACCGCAGCCGTCTCGAAGCATTGGCGGCGGAGATTTATCCAGCCACTCGATTCACTGGGGATTTGCGGGGCGAAGCACTTGGAAAATGTTTTCTGGCCGGGGATTTTTTCGTGATGCCGGGCACGGGCGGTCTGGCTCTACAGGAAGCGATGATGTATGGGAAACCCGTGGCCGCCGCCGAAGCCGACGGCAGCCAGAGAGATCTGATCCGCGAGGGCGAAAACGGCTGGTTGCTCCCGGCGGATGACGAAGAGGCTCTTGTGCGCGTGATGCGCGAAGCGCTTGGAAATCTTCCCCGTTTGGAGAAGATGGGCGCGGCTTCGCGGAAGATCGTACAAGAAACAGCAACGATGGAAAAAATGGTCAACGGATTCCTGGCCGCGATGCGCTACGTGATGGCGAACCGGGAGTCGAAGCCATGAAGCTGGCGTTCCTGGCCGACGCCCGTAGTCCGATCGCCATCAACTGGGTGCGTTGGTTTGTCGAGCGGGATCATGAAGTGCATTGGATCTCCTCGCGACCCGCGGATCCGCCGCTGGCGAACCTTGCCTCATTCCGCACGCTATCAATCTTCCCGGAGTTGCCGGGCGGAACGAGGGTGGCGGGCGGACATAAAATCCTGCATCCCGCCGCCACCGCGCTCCGGCACTGGTTAATGCCGTTGCAGCTGGGGTCGAAGGCGAAAGAACTCGGACGGATGGTAGAGGACATTCGTCCCGACCTGCTGCACGCGATGCGGATTCCGCAGGAGGGAATGACCGCAGCCCGGATGAGAAAGTCCGGCCGCGCGGGCTCGTCCATCCCGCTGCTGGTCTCGGTGTGGGGGGATGATTTTACATTCCACGCGCAATCCTCGCCGATGATGATGAGTTTGACTCGTGAAACCATGGAACATGTCGATGGATTGCACTCGGATTGTTATCGGGATATAAAATTGGCTTTTCAGTGGGGATTGCGCATAGACACTAAATTACTCTTAGAACCTGGTAATGGAGGGATCGATTTATCGACGTTTTTTGCCGGAAAAACCGATGTTTCGTTTATTCAAGAATATGAGCTCCCAAAAGACGCGTTCTTTATACTCAATCCCCGGGGCTTTCGGAATGTGGCCAGGTCAGACACGTTCTTCAGAGCTATTCCTTTGGTGCGCAAAGCCGTACCTAATGCGCATTTCCTCGCATTGAGGATGGCCGGGAACAGTGAAGCGGAAAGTTGGATCCGGAAGATGGATATCCAATCCTGCATTACGCTTCTGCCGGCGTTCCCGCGGGAGAAAATGCCTCAATTATTCCGTGCGTCGCCGGTGATGACTTCCTTGACGGTCCACGACGGGATTCCAAATGTGCTCTTGGAAGCTATGGCGTGCGGAAGCTTTCCAATATGCGGGGATCTGGAATCGATCCGGGAATGGATCGAGGATGGGAAGAACGGGTTGCTCGTCTCCCCCGCGGACCCGCAAGCGGTCGCCGCGGCGATCATCCGTGCGGCAACCGATCCTGTACTACGGAAAGCGGCCGCCGCGCGAAATAAGAAAATCATTGCCGATCGCGCGGAATGGAACAGCGTGATGAGCAGAGTGGAAAAGTTTTATCATGGACTGACTTGACCGAAGCGATCGCGACTCTCCCGTTCGTAGAAATCCAGAAATGGAAAAGCGCGGGGAATGGATCCGGAGGCAATCATGAAACAGGTTGTGCAGAACATTCAAAATGGGCGAACAGAGATCGTGGAGATTCCCGTCCCCAAACCACCGCCCGGCGCGGTTCTGGTGCGCACAGCGGCCAGCGTGGTCTCGGTCGGGACCGAGCGGATGGTGGTCGAATTCGCAGCACGGTCGCTGTTGGGCAAGGCGCGCTCACGTCCGGATCTGGTCCGCCAGGTTCTGCAAAAAGCTCGTCGCGAAGGCGTACTCTCCGCCGTGGATGCGGCGTTTAAGCGCCTTTCCCGGCCGATGGCTCTCGGTTATTCGTCGGCGGGCGTAGTGGTCGAAGTCGGCGACGGAGTCGGGGAGTTTCATCCCGGCGACCGGGTGGCTTGCGCCGGCGGCGGGCACGCGGTGCATGCCGAGTTCGCCTCGGTACCGGTGAATTTGCTCGCACCGATTCCGGACACCGTCAGTCTCGAAGATGCCGCTTTCGCTACACTTGGTGCTGTCGCATTGCACGGTTTCCGGCTGAGCGAAGCCGGACTGGGAGAGACAGTCGGGGTAATCGGTCTGGGCGTGCTGGGACTGCTCACGGTGCAGATCGCGCACGCGGCGGGATGCCGCGTGCTGGGTGTGGATTTGGATCCCGCGCGCGTGA
>JBEKDW010000161.1:0-6188 GCA_050014155.1 Anaerolineales bacterium | reverse complement strand
AATCGACCATAATCTTGGGCGTAGGCGTGGGCGGCGCTTCTTTTACCGGGAGGCTTGCAGTGTCGCCGTTTTTCGTGGAACTTCCCCCGAACGCCCAGCATTCAGTCCCGTCGCTCTTTCGGACATAATAATATTCTCCCCAGTCGGGGGATGACCGCGCCAGCAGGGTGACGGTTTCCCCCTGCTTGATGACGGCCACCCAATCATAGAGGTCAAATTTCGGACCTTTTACGCAGCTAAGATCCTGGCCGGCGGTCATGGTGGGCGCCGACGACGTGAAGGTAGCCGTCACCGTAGGAGTTAACGTCAAGCTTGGCGTTTGTGTCTGGGTCGGTGTTGATATCAGTTCCATATTCGGGGTAGGCGAGGGCAAACCTGTTTTTTCGGGTCCTCCGGTGGCCGTGATAACGATGAACTGCGGGTTGACGGCTGACCGTGTTGCGACCGCCAGATTACAAGCGCTTCCGGCGAACATTAAAACCGCGATCGGCAACCATCGGACGAATTGGAAAATGCGGACGCTCATGATTTTCTCCCTTCCTGCAGAAACAGGATCTGGTGTTATGCGGTGGAAAAGCGGGGCCGATCCTCAAGCCATATTCCACATGAGTAATATAGCATTGATGATACAACAGAGTCTACAGATTACAACCCCATCGGATGTTCTGCGGAGGTATTTTGGAGATTTTGAATATTCTATCGGCAAGCCACAACGATGCGGAGTGCGGGGAAGCGCCTTACGTTTTTCGAGAGAAGATCATATGAGGTTAATGCCGGTAAAGGATTTCCTTGGCAGGTGGGGAACTGGGTGGGTTATCCTCCTTTGAATGCCTTCTTCAGCGAACGCAGATGATTCCGGATGTGTGCCTCCACAGCCGGAATCAAGTCTGAGAGTCGCCAGCGTTTGGAACCCTCCTTAATCCGAAAAGCGATCTTCCGCGGATCGTACGCCTCTGCCAGCCGGGATAACCGGCGATTGACCGCGCGAAACCGCCGAGTGAGGGTGGCCGGCCGCAGATTGCACAATCTTCCCACCGCCTCGGCATTCATGTCCGCGAATCGGCCGGAAGGTAGCCGGTAGGCTCGACCGGCCAGAATCGCCTCGCTCTGCGTAAGGTACGATTCGTGCCAATAAACCAAGTGCGCGAGCACTTCCCGCGGACCCCAAGCCTGAGCGTGCAGTCCCCGCTCCGGCAGCGACTCGATCCAGACGCAAAAATCCTCGACGGTGCGCGTCAGGCGCTCGATATCATCCTCGGTTGAAGATCTGTTGGGCATAGGCAGGATTTCCGGATCCGCAGAGGTAGGGGTCGCAATCATTTCCCGGCCAGAAAATCTCCCACCGTCTGCGCGAATTCCGCCGGCTGTTCTTCGAATGCGAAATGCCCGGCGCCGGGGATGACCATGAAGCGGGCTTGCGGATAAATTTCCAGATAGGTCCGGCTCGCTTTTTCGGGCTGCAAATCATCCGCGCCGTGGATGATCTGAACCGGAAAGTCGGTGCTGATCATCTGGCTGCGGTAATCGTGGTGCTGGCCCAGGCTGATGTAGATCGCCCAGACCATCCAGCCGCCGGATTTACCTTGCGGAACCGGGATGGGTTTACCGTAGGCTTCCTGGAAGTAATCCCCCATTCGATCGTTGAGCGCGACCAGATCGGATTCGCTATTAGAAAATATTTTATTGAAATCCAGATATTCCTTGAGAAAGGCATCGAACGCGGCCCGCTCGGCTTCCGGCAACCGCTCGCGGATGAGCGGGAACAGGCCGCCGTATTCCGCGGGCAATACCAGCATCTCGGCCGGAGAGACGAGCACCAGGGATTGGATGTGAGCCGGGAACTCGGTCGCATAGAGCGCAGCCATAAACGCTCCGAAGGAGTGGCCGACGAGCGTGATTTTATCCACGCCCAGAATCTGGCGGATGCGTTCGATATCCGCAATCTGGACTTCCATGCCGAGGCCTTGATCCAGCTTCTGGATATTTTCGAAAGAGTTTTCCCCGGTGAATCGGTCGAAGGGGCGGGTGGACTCACCGCATCCGCGTTGATCGTAGTAATAGAAGCGATAAATACCCGTCAGCGGCTCCAGCCCGCTCCACGGTTTTGCAGACGGATATCCCGGCCCCCCGTGAATAACCAAAATCGGCGTGCCCTGGCCGGATGCAAAATAGTGCAGGCGGATATTCGGTTCGACCTGCCAATAACCGGCTTCTCCGGACTGGGCCGGCGGTTCGAGCGATGCTACAAGGTTAATCCCCAACCGGACCTGCCCCGGCTGGTAGATCGGACCCGTCAGAAATTGTTGGGCATAATGGTAGCCAACGGCGATCACAACAATGCAAACGGCCACAACGGGTATGAGAATGAAGATCCATTTTTTCATAAAGGTCTCCTATCGGGGCGGCTCGTGAGCCGCCCCTTACACGTTTACATGCGTTGCGATCCGCCCTTACCCCGGCAGAGATCGATATTTTTCGAACGGCTGCCGGACAATTGTCTTCAGCTTCTCCGGTGCAGCCCGGCGCGGATCGCTCATGTAGATTTCATGATGCTTACCGCGCAGTTGGTGTCCGCTTTCGCGGATATAGGCGTGAATCTTCGCAATGTTCGGACCTTCGGCGTCGTACGGGCCGATATGCAGGATCTGCGCCGCCGGTCCTTCGTGGTACGACTCGAACTTCACCAGCGCCAGGGCGGGGGGATTCTTTTTCTTCGTCACCTCTTTGCGCGTCTCTTCAACGAGGTCGCCGGAGACAAAATCCGGCTGGGCGATCATCATTGTCCACTTCCAGTCGCCTTTGTTTTCCATGCTGAACAGGCGCATGTCGTCCATCCACCCAGTCCTTCCAGTGGCATTACTCGATAATCTATCGTCCGCTTGCCTTTTTTGAAGCTGAATTTAATAGTATAGGAAAGTTGGTACAGCGCCGTCAAGGCTTCCGCATACGCCGGCGCGATGTTTGGGTCGCCGGTTCCGTCAATCATGAGGAAATTCATGTCCGGGACGTCGACTACGGAGATTTCCCGGGCGGAGGGATGGTAAAGGTTATGTAACTGTTTTTTTAGGTCGAGCTTTTTCATTGTGTTCCCTGATTAGAGAAGGATCTTTCTTTAAAAAGTGAGGACTGGGAAGGAAGGTTCTTCGAGACATGGTAGACACGATGGACCACAGACCATCGACCATGGTCGATGGTCCATCGTCGATCGTCTCTTTATAACGCCTTCTCCACCGGCGCCTGAATTTCGGTTACGTAGGCATCGGGGGGAACAGGCTGCGGGCCGGGCCCGCGCAGATAAATTTCGCGGTAGGGGCCGGCCACGCGGTAGCCGTTGGCATTGATCCACCCGATCAGAGCGGTGTAGGCCTGCGAAAAATTCTCATAGGCGCCCTGATGGATCACGCAGGCGGCAACCGGGACGGCCGGCAGTTCGCCCGGCCCAATGCCGTCGCCGGGTGCGAAGGATTGCGCGACCGGCACGGCCACCTCGGTGTCGAGATCCCGCTCTTTGTAATCCAGGTCGTGCCAGATTCCGTACGGCGGCCCGACGGGACGGACTCCCTTTTTCGCCAGGTAAGTGAATATTTCATCGAACATCTTGCCTATGGCCTGGGGATTCTCGACTACTCTGCGAACCGATGCCACCTTCACCGGATCGAGTTTCTTGATGACCACATCGTATTTCGACACGCTGGCCTCCATTTCGATTTGTCTCAGCCGCGCTTCCACACGAACGAGCCGCTCCTGCTCCTCCTGTACGCGTTGCTGCTGCTCGGCTTGCTTGAGCCGCAGCATCCCGCGCAGCTGTTCCAGCGAGATCCCATTTTCCAGCGCCCGGGCAATCTGCTCGAGCGAGAAACCCAGGTCTTTGAGCGCCAGGATCCGGTGCAGGCGCGGAAGCTGGTCGAGCGAGTAGTAGCGATAGCCGCTGGAGCGATCCGTTTCGACGGGTGCAAGCAACCCCACCTCGTCGTAGTAGCGGAGGGTCTTCACCGAAACCAGGCTGAGTTTGGAAAAATCTCCGATTTTGATCATGCGCTTCTCCGTACGGTTGCGTTGGCCTCGCATTCATCGTTTGATCTTCCAGAGAAAGCGGGGTTCGAGGCCTCGCGAGCATTTGTACACCCTCCCGCCAGGGGAGAGTCAAGGGTGATATCTAACCACGGATTGCACGGATGGAACGAGGGATTTAACGGATAAGGCGCGATAGGAGATAATTCCTTGCCTTTAAATTTAAGAGCCCGGTTTTAACCGGGCGCCTGCCTCGCGCCCCGCCCTCGCGAAGCGGGGGAAGCGAGGGATATTGAAAGTTCGGAGCGCCCCCGGCCCGCCCGGCGGGCTGACCGGGGCGGGCTGTCCCCCCGGCCCACCCCGCCGGGGCGGGCGCGCATAACGCGGGATCAGCTCCGGACGATCAGAATTATCGATGGCCTCACACTTCTTGTCACAAGCGGGGATTTAGTAAGGGCCGGCCAATCTATTCCACGGCGGCGAAGTTTTTCAAGAGCGCGTAGAAAACAAAGAAATTCGGAATTTGCGGGACGCTGGAACGGGCCCACTGGAACCAGCCCTTTTCATTTTTCACCGAAACCGACCCGCCGCGGACGCGGATGGATTTTATTTCGTCCCAGGCCAGTTCCTTTTTCCCGGCGTACAGTTTGTTGTAATCCAGCGCCAGCGGGCCGAACTCGAGCCGGCTTCCGGCCTTGAGCGCGGCCACGTATTTCGGGTAGAGCGCCTGGGTGATGTTTTTTTGAACGGCCGAGCCGAGGGCTTCGACCTCTTTGAATTTATCATCCAGCTTGTAGCGGGTATCGTCCGAGAGCTGGACGGTATAACGGTGCGAGGTGCCGGTGTAGATGCCGTGGGTGTAATGTTTGACGATGGATTGCCATATTGCAGTCACATCCGTCCATGGGATCGAACGGACCTCGTCGCCGCGCGCGAAGGCAAATCCGCGCTCGAACACCGCCACTGCCTGCCCCCAGTTTTTCCAGGCCGTATACAGGCACCATCCTCCCAGCCCAAGCGCTACCGTGCCGATCATCGCCGGGATGCACGCTGTTAATAATGCGATGGAGGCTCCATTCGAAAATTCGGGGATGGCGCTGGTCGCGCCGAACAGCAAGGCGGCAACCCCGGTTCCCGTCAGGAATACACCCAGGAGCATGCCGCCCCAGCGGTGAAGCCCTTTGACGGGGTGTTCGCTCAGTTGCGAACCCAGGTCGAATACGGATTGGAATGTCAAATCGGATTGCATGCAAGTCCTCCGCAGCGCGGTTGCCGGTGGATCGGGTTCAGCCGGCGGGATGGTTCTATTGTATCCGCACCCGGCCGGACGGCGCTTCCATCGAAGGTACTACCCCGGTACTGTTGCGGATTCCTCCGGCAACGGGAGCGCAAGTTGCCGGCAAGGCGGATCTAGCGCAGGAAATTATTTTCCGTGTTGAGGCGATTCTGGCAGCAGCGCGCCCAGCAGCGGATCGCGCCACCGGTGCGCGGCCGGGTCGTACACGCCGAAGCCGGAGCAGAATTCCCAGTAGGTCCACGAGATGGAAAGTTCATCGGCCTGGCGGGCGACGTATGCGGTCCACCGCGCGCGCGAGTCCATGTCCGCCTTGCTGTACGCGCCGAACTCGCCGAGGAGGATCGGGCGACCGTGCGCCGTGCTCCAGGCGGAGACGGATTCGAAATCATTCCGCACCGCTTGTTGCTCCGCTGCGCTTCCCCTCCAGGTCGTTCCCAGCCAGGCATTGGACCCTTCCGCCCAATCCGCCCCCTGGTGGGTAAAGTGGAAGGGCTCGTAATAATGGAAGGTGACGATCAGCCCGCGGTCGCTTTCGGGCAGGCTCAGCGACGGAAGCGCGCCGAGCCCGTTCCACCCCACCGGTCCGACAACCACGATCCGCTGCGGGTTGGACGCCCGGACGACTGCCAGAGCCGAAGCCAGCGCGTCGTTCCATTCCGCCGCGGGAACGGCGTCGGTCGGCTCGTTAAGCAGTTCGAAAACTAGGTCCGGAGGGTGTGCCTGGTAATGCTCGGCGATCTGCGCCCACAGCAAAAGGAACCGCTCGCGCTCGCAATGGGGGCAATCCATAAAAGGGAGGAAGTTATGAAAATCCAGGATCACGACCATTCCCCGCGAAAGACCGCTCTCGACCGCCCAATCGACGCGCTCGAAGAAGGAT
>JBEKDW010000160.1:0-6199 GCA_050014155.1 Anaerolineales bacterium | reverse complement strand
TTCCCGTATTCCGACACACTGATCCGGTTGTTTCCGGAGACATTCTGGCAGGATGGGTTCGCCACGGCGGTGGTCGGAATGCTCGCCACCTGCCTGCTGACATGGTTTGCCGCCGCGAAGATTCCGGGGTGGATCGCCCGAAGAGGCAAACCTTCTGCGGTGAAAGGTTAATCCGGCGCGCCTCCTTTCTTCCTATTTACCGGAGCGGACCTTTCATCTGAAAATATCCGCCAACAACCGGCCTCACTGCTGGAATTCCAGCCGCCGTGGGCCGACTGCCGGATTTGGCGTTCTCGGGTATCATGTAACCGTATAAGCCGTGCCGAGCATCCCGGCTTTTTTCGAAGACTCGGTTTACTTCCTGGAGGCCTATGAGGTTTCGATATCTCCTGATCCGGTCGGTGGCCGCCGCGCTGCTGGCCGGGGTCATCCTGGCCGGTTGTGGGACGGGAAGTTCCAATCCCTATCCGATTCCCACCCCGCTTCCGCTGCCCACGTTTAACATCACATTCCTGGTGCACACTCCTGGTGACACCCCCTCGGGAGACAATATCATCCTCGATATCCTCGACGAAGTCACCGGTCTGACGCTTAATCCGACCAGTTACGAAATGAAACAGGTTGACACCGGTCTGTGGCAGGTGGCGTTGGATTTTCCGCGCAACGCACTGGTTAATTACCGTTACAGCCTTTCCAGCGGCGAGATCGAAGCGGCTTCCGGGCCGGGCATGGTGGATTACCGGACGTATTACGCTTCGGGCAACAACCAGGTAGAGGACTCGGTCGCCCACTGGTTGGGGACGGATTTTCACGGAACCACCGGCCGGATCCGCGGCCTGGTACGCGATGGTGTCACCGGGTTGGCGGTTCCGGGTTTGCTGGTTGGCGCAGGCGGAATGCGAACGCAAACCAATGCCGACGGATCCTACCTTCTCACCGGCGTGCCTACCGGCAAACAGACGTTGGTCGCGTTTGATCTGGACGGGGATTACCGCCCGTTCGTTCAGGAAGCCATCGTCGCCGACGGACAGGATACGCCCGCCAACCTGCTGCTCTCCCCCGCGCCGCACGTGACGATTTCCTTCCACCTGTATGTTCCGCAATCGGAAACTCCCCCCGGGGCGCAGATCCGAATGGTGGGCAATCTGCTCTCGCTGGGAAATACGTTTCAACCGGGCGCGGCGTCGACCATGGTCGAACCCGCTCGCGCGCCGCTCATGACCGCCCTCGGCGACGGCACGTATGTCGCATCGCTTTCGCTTCCGGTGGGAACCTACGTTCGCTATAAATTCACCCTTGGCGACGGGTTCTGGAACGCCGAGCGGGATTCGCAGGGGAGATTGCTCCTGCACGATATGATCGTCCCCGAGCACGATACGATCATCGAGAACGGCGTGCGGACCTGGCGCTCAAGCAAGCAGGGGCCGGTCACCTTCAATGCCGTCACTCCTCCCGGCACCCCATCCAGCGAGAAGATTACCATTCAATTCAGCCCCTTCCAGGGAATCTGGATGCGTCCGATTCCGATGTGGATGATCGGCCCGCAGCAATGGACCTATACGCTCGAGAGTCCGCTCGAATGGCCGGGGCCGGTGGCGTACCGATATTGCCGCAACGGGATGTGCGGCCTGGCCGACGATTTGGCCACAGCCGGCAACCAGGCGACGGGACGGCAGTTCCAGGTAAGCACCGCTCCGCAGACGATCGTCGACACAGTGCTTGGATGGACCGCCTGGCCGGATACTTCCTCCGCCGTCATCCCCGCACCATCGGCGGCGATCCGTTCCAGCCTTCGTTTCGGCGTGATGTTCTCCCCCGCGGGTTGGTCGCCGCCGTACGAACCAACGCTTACCGACCTGGCAGGTTTGCGCGCCGGAACGGTTTTCCTCAGCCCGCAATGGTACCTGGGCGCGAATGCCCCCGTCCCGGAAATCCGTTATCTGCCCGAACTGGAATCCCCGCTTCGATCGGACGTAGCCTACCAATTGGCGAGTCTGCGAGCCGCCGGAATGCAACCGGCGCTGGCGCCGACCGTCAGCGCACTCTCCGGAACCACGTCGGATTGGTGGGATACCGCCCCTCGGGATGATGCCTGGTGGGACGCGTTCTTCAACGCGTACTCGAACCTCCTATATACCTATGCCGACATTGCTCAGCAAAGCGGCGTGGAAGAGTTAGTGATCGCCCGGTCCGAGGTTTTTCCCGCCCTACCAGGTAATCCGCAAACACCGGCGGACATCGAAACCCGCTGGCGGGTGCTCATCCGCAATGTGCGCTTGCACTATGCCGGGAAGCTCGCGGTGGAGCTTCCGCTCACCGATGCGTTCCCCTCTCTACCGCAATTCTTCGACGAGGTAGATGAATTTATCGTGCGCGTCAGCGGCCCGGTCGCTTCCGGCGCGAATTCTCCCGACGAGATGAAAACCGCCGCCGGAGCGCTCCTCGACGACAAACTGGCCGACCTCCGCGCGCTGGGAAAACCGATCCTCCTGGCTCCGGCCTACGCTTCCCTCAACGGCGCGGACGCCGGCTGCCCACGCGACGCGCTCGGTTCCTGCCTGCCTCTCCAATCCATCTTCCCCGGCCCGGGACTGGCGCTAACGCTGACGCCGGATTTCGATGCGCAGACTCGCGCCTACCAGGCGATGCTGCTGGCGGCGTCTGAACGCGATTGGATTTCCGGATTCTTCCCCTGGGGATATTACGCCCCGGTAGCGCTGCGCGACGCGTCGCCCTCGATTCACGGCAAACCTGTGGAAATTTATCTTGCGGGGATGTTCAACCGATAATATAGACCGGCGCGGACCATAAGACCGCGTCGGTTTCCTCCCAGCCAACCTACATCGAGGCGGTCTTCTAGACCGCCTCGATTTTATAATCTAAACAAATTACTTTCCGGATGTTAGAATGATTCGCGATGATAATTTTTCCGTTCTTTCGCGATCGATTCGGATTGCACCGCGGAGTCTCTCTGGCAGGGCTGCTTCTGCTCCTCTTAACGGGCACAGCCTGTAATTCACAACCGGCGGTCCGGGAAGTCACCGTCCTCCAGACGGTTTTACAAACCCTCGAAGTCACGCGGATCATCGAAGTGCCCGTGACGGTCACCCCCACACCCACCCCCGACTACAGCCCAACCTACACTTCAACCGCCACCGAGACTCCTCCGCCTTTTCCAACCTCGACACCAACCAGCACCCCGACGTATTCGGCACCCAGGGTTAAAGTCCTCATGCACTCCGCATGCCTGAATGGACCGGGGGTCGCCTATCTTTACAAATACGATTTGCTCACCGGCACTCCGATGGAGGTTCTCGGCTGGCAGGAGATCCTCAGCCAAAACAAGCCCGGGGTTTGGGAACCCACGGTGTGGTTGTACATACAAGCCATCGGGGGGACGAATCCATGTTGGATTCTCTCCTCGCTGGTTCAGGTGGTGCACGGAAATATTAACGATACCCCGCAGTACACCTCACGTCTCCCCTATTCCCAACTCTATGAACCGCCGAAAGCCGTCGACGCCTGGCGGAATGGGAACGAGGTCACGGTCATGTGGAGTTCAGTCTGGATGACGGAGGATGACTACCGCGGATATCTAGTCGAGGCTTGGGTATGCCATGCCGGCCAGATCTACTTCACGCCTGTGAGTTGGGTTGGTCTGAACATCGCCAACCCAGCCGTGATCATCCCCGACGAACCCGGTTGTTCGCAAGCATCCTCCGGAAGGGTGTATACCGTCGAGAAACACGGTTACACCCAGTGGCGGATCGTCCCCTGGCCTTCCTTTTAATAATTATCTTCGTGTCTGATCCAGAAGGCCCGCGAGCCAAATCGGATTATTTCATCCCTTTTCCAAGAATGCATATTCCGTGACATTCCCAATCGGCCGGTATCCGATCTTCTGGTAAATACTGTTGGATACAGGGTTCAGAGCATCTGCAAACAATGAACAAAAATCCCGGCCGGTTCGGAGCAGTGTTCGGCTTAATTCTCCGACGCAAGCAGTCGCATATCCCCGGCACCGTGCTTCCGGCGGCGTGTAGACCATACCCACGCTGATTCCATGCCTGGTCGGGCGGGTTTTGCATGCCATGGAAACCGGTCGCCCGTCCTCCCATAAAAACACATCGCCGTCGTCAATTCGGTTTTTCGCCGTCTGACGGTCTTCTTCCGTGTCCGCCTTTCCGAACATATCCATCCGCGCCGCATACCACCACCCGGCTACCAGTTCGAAATCCTCCGCCACAGCAGCCCGCAACATCCCCCGATCCGGCGCTGGAATTGTCACCTGTTTCAATTCGTACATTATTAATTGTTCCGCCATCTGGGTCTGCGTCCCGGAGACTATCTCCCAATCCACAGCGAATTTTCCAGCCAAATCCACCGGACCCAACACCCCCGGCAATTTTTGCCCCTCCCGAAAAAGGGCTTCCGCAAATTGTTTCACCCCTTCGTCCGAAGCCGCCAAGCGTCCGGATGAAACGATCAGACGATGGGGCGGAGTCATGACCGCTATGAGAACCCACTCGCCGTTCTCCTCAACGGCCTTAAATACCGGCGCGGATTGGAATCTCTCCGGATGTCTCACCAACTGCCCGCAGATTCCGAGCAGCAGATTGTTTGTCGCCTCGCGGAATTCCAGCTCCGCTTGTACCGACTGGAGGAATTCGGATGCGCTCTCGAAGGAAAATATTTTCACCATAGGCCCCTTTTCTTCATCGTGCAAGCAATGTCCTTCGAAGGGAAATTTTGATTATGGCCGGATCCGTGCGGTAGACTCCCGCGCGCGGTGGCCCCTAGTTTATTTCCGGATGAAATAATACCAGGCCGAGGGATGGCCAGTTCCCTGTTCGTACCGTGATAGGTGAAACTCATTTTCGAAAAACCGGATGGTTTTCTCCCTCGATATTCCCCGTCGATCCTCCGCGGAGCCCGGCTGCCAGGCATATAGCAGGAAGACTCCCCCGGATTTCATCCAGCGGGCCAGGCCTTCGGGGTATCCTCTCCGGTCTTCATCCGTCAGGCTATGGAAACAGCCTATGTCGAGGGCAAGATCGTATGGTCCCGGCAAATCCAGTCTCCCGAGTTTCGTCGCATCGGCGACCAGTAGAACAGGCGAATAATTCCGCAGTTTGCGCCGCGCTTTGGCAATCGCGCCGGCTGCATAATCAATCCCGGTGACTGTCCAGCGGTGCTGGGCCAGATACAACAGATTTGTTCCCGTCCCACAACCGATATCAAGGCTATGGCCGGGAGGAAGTTGAACGATCGTCCGGACCAATTCGGGAGCCGGAATGCCGGTATCCCACGCTGGGGTGAAAAAATATTGAAACGAAAACCATAGCCGTCTCATGTGGGATTCTCCGGGTCATCTATTTCGAAAATCCAGAGCTGCGGCTGTATGCCTTGGCCGCTATTAAAATCCATAGGGTCGATGTGCGCCGCCGCATCTCCGTCATCCTCCCGCGAACCAAAATGATCAAGGCTATTCACAACCTGCTGATCTAATTCTACTATTGGATAGCAAGGCAACATTTGATATATATACAGGGATGGTTCTTTCAAGGAATTATCGGCCGACAATCGAAGGAGTGTTAATTTTTCTTGTAACGATTATTAGAAACCTCTGAAAATCATCGTTCGTCCGGAGCTAATCCCGCACTTCGCTCGGGACAGGCGCTCCGAACCTTCAGCAGCCCCCGCAAAAACCGCGAGGGGAGCCGCCCGGCTCTAGGCCGGGCTTTAAAGCCGGATTTATTTTATCCTCGCGAAGCGGGGACCGGCACTGTTAATAGTCGGGGGATTTATCCCCCCCGACGAGCGGACTTTTTCAGAGGTTTCTATTAATAATTGATTATCGGATCATTCTTCTCCGAATATGAGATCGCCACCTGATTACTTTCAAACCTATAAATAAATTATTGGAATTTCAACCTTCATCGCTTCCCATAATCCCCTATACAGATCCTAAACAACTTTCCGATACCCTTTATTATAGTGATCCAAAAGAGGCGACTTGTGAAAACATCCATACTTTCCGAAAAAATCCAATCCTTCATTCGGGACCGCCGCTCGATTGCAACAGCCGCATTGCTGTTGGCGATCCTGCTTCTCGGCGGGTTCCTGCGTTTCTATCACCTCGGGGAAGCGGGCGTCGGAAATACCTACTATGCGGCAACCGTAAAAAGCATGCTGATGT
>JBEKDW010000159.1:0-6213 GCA_050014155.1 Anaerolineales bacterium | reverse complement strand
GCGCCTCTGCTTTAAAAGAAATCCCTTCGGACAAACAATTCGACGTGCCGTGGGTTGTGACGAATGTCGGGTCGGTGTTGAGGCTCTGCGTGGGTGAGAAATTAGAAGGGCGGCAACCGGCATCACCTGCTGGCAAGACGCGCCAGCGGCGAAGCTAGTCGGCTGCACGCGGTGTTGGGCAGTTTTTACGCCCATATAAATCGCTGACTGGTGGAACCGGCGCAAACCCAAAAGACCAGATCAGATATGCGCCAGCGCTATTACGGGCGCACCCGGCGACTACTTAAATGAGTCGCATAACTTATATATGAGGGCATTTCAGCTACCCAACGGCTGGCGGCTCAGCCGCTTGGCCGCGTCCCAATAACTAATACCATTCTAGCAGGAAAATACAAACCGCAATTAATCGTTTTCTCGCTGAGCCTTGGCCAAGTCGGCTAATACTGTGGACTCAATAATCTCATTTCCGTATGTGGTCTACAATAGAACATTCAAGACGATCGGTTTTGTGATTGCGCCGGTAAATTAGGCCAAATTGAATATTTAGAAGGAATATATTATCAATTTCAATCAAATGTCTCAATGTGCTTAAAAAATTCTAAAATATAAATTGGCTTGATAAGCGATTAACCCTTTACAGCCCTCGTCACGATAAACGCCGGACTGAACCCCGTCAGCGGGCGGCGGTCCTCCGGCCGATCGCCATCTTCATACATGCCGGTGATGACAAAGCCCGCCTCGCACTGGCCCCCGATCTGCGCTTCCAGCGTGTGGCCGAACTCCATGGGAATCCCTTCTTCGAGGAAGCGCTGCTTCTCCGCATCGGAAAGCGTGTCCACGTCCGAGTAGGGAAGCGCGTACTTTACTACGATCCTCCGGCTGCGTTCCCATTCTTCCTCGTCGACCATGTGCACGATCGGATTGTCAAACGCCGCAATCAGCATCCCGCCCCGGCGTAGCACGCGGTACGCCTCGCGCCAAATCGGCCGCACATCGGGCGCAAAAACATTCGAAACCGGATTGATGATCCGGTCTAACGCGCCGTCGGCGAACATCGCCAGGTTCGCCATGTCCCCTTCGACGGTGGCAAGCTGCAGCCCTTCGCGCGCGGCCACCTCGCGGTCGCGCTCGAGTTGGCGCGGCGAGTTATCCAGCACCGTCACCCGCCCGCCGGCCGCCGCCAGCACCGGCCCCTGCTGCCCGCCGCCGGATGCCAGGCATAAAACGTCCAGCCCCTTCACGGACGGCAGCCACGCGCGCGGAACCGGCCGGATCGGCGTGAGATATAGTTCCCACTTGCCCCGTCTCGCGTCGGCGATCGTATCCGAATCCACGGGGATCGTCCACGGATTCCCCTTCTCCACCTGGTAATTCCACGCTCTTCGGTTGTGATCGAGAACGTCCATGGATTCTTCCTTTCGGTACTGTTTACCTGTAATTATTCAAATCAAATTCTTTTTTGGATCTAGTAAACCATCTAAGAGAGTTTGAAAATCCTCCGGCAGCGGCGCCTCGAACTCGCGCGGTGCATCCTCGCCGGGCAGTGTGATCTTGAGTTTCCAGGCATGCAGCATATGCCTACCCACCTTTTCCTCCGCCCATTTCCCGGAGGGGAAGGGGGGTACTGAGGGGGGTGAGGCGTGGCGGTACACCGCATCGCCCACGACGGGGCAGCCGATGTAGGCCAGATGCACGCGGATCTGATGCGTGCGGCCGGTGAGCGGGTGCACTTCGAGCAGCGTGCAGTTTGCGAATCGCTCGCGGGTGTGGAAGAGAGTCACCGCCTCGCGGCCGCGCGAGGGGGGAACCACAGCCATCCGCTTTCGGTGCGAGGGGTCGCGCCCGATGAGCGTTTCGATCCGCCCCTCGGGTGTGGGCGGCCGGCCCGCCACGAGCGCCAGGTACGTTTTTTCCGCAAGCCTCCGGGCGAAGGCTTCCTGCAGGAAGCGCTGCGCCGCGGCGTTCTTGGCCACCAGGATCAGCCCCGAGGTGTCTTTATCCAGCCGGTGGACGATGCCCGGCCGCTCGATCTCGCCAACCGTCCCGACCTCCGGCGCGTGGGCCAGCACCGCCCCCACCAGCGTTCCGCGCCGGTGGCCGGCCGCCGGATGCACCACCATGCCGGCCGGCTTGTCGATCACCAGCACGTCCGCATTCTCGAAGACGATCCGCAGCGGAATCGCTTCCGGCTCCACTTCGGAACTCTCCGGCGGGGGAATGCGCACCGTCACGGCGTCGCCCTTTTTTAAACGCTGCGAGGATTTAATCGAGGGGCTTCCGTTCAGGAGGACGAAGCCTTCGGTGATTATTTTTTGCAGGGATGCGCGGGAATGGTCCGCAAGCGTCCGCCCGAGGAACCGGTCCAGCCGCTCCCCCTCGGCATCGGCGGTCAGGGCGTGGAACGTTTCTTTCACGTCTTCTCCGGAGCGGCGGATGGGGGCTGCGCGGGCTGCGTCTTGCGGTTCCGGAGATATTCGAGCACGATGTCCAGCAGCAGCAGGGCCACGCCGAGCGAGATCGCCCCGTCGGCCACGTTGAACACCGCCGGGAAGAAGCCAAACCAGATGAAGTCGGTCACCGTGCCGCGCAGCAGGCGGTCCAGCAAATTGCCGAGCGCGCCGCCGAGCTGCAACCCGAGCGCGATCCGCACCGGCCAGCTGGCGGAGTCGGAGTTGCGGTAATACCAGATGATCGCCACCGAGACGACGACGGCCAGGATGGTGAAGACCATCCCGCCCTGCTGGAACATCCCGAACGCGGCCCCGGTGTTGGTCCAATAGACGATGTGCATGTACGGGCGGATCGCCGCGATGGGCATCCAAATCTCGCCGAAAGCCAGTTGGGTGCGCACGAGATGCTTGGTGAGTTGATCGAGCGCAACCACCACGCCGGCGAGAAGGACAAGCAGAATGTAGTTGCGGACTTTCAGCACGAAGACTCTCCTTAAGATATCGATCCCTCAGGCTTCAAATGTCATTCCGAGGTGGCTTCAGCCACCGAGGAATCGGTAGCGCGTGGGAAAATGCGAGCGACCTCATATGAAAAGTCACCGATCCCTCGGCGGCATAAGCCGCCTCGGGATGACACACATCATCTGTCAATCCGAGGCCCCTTTAAAGGCCGAGGAATGACATATTGCGTCGGATTCTACCGCTCGTTTCCTTCACACCTTCTCCGGAGAGATGGGCACAAGCGTTACGGGTTGCGTTTTTCGGTTCCGGATATATTCGACCAGGGTGTCGAGGAGCAGCAGGAAAACGCCGAGGGAGATCGCCGCGTCGGCCATGTTGAACACCGCCGGGAAAATGCCCAGCCAGATGAAATCGGTCACCGCCAAACCATGCGTCAGCCGGTCGAGGAGGTTGCCGAGCGCCCCGCCAAGCTGCAAGCCCAGGGCGATTCGCACCAGCCAGCCGATATTTTCGGAATTCCGGTAGTAATAAATAATGGCGGCCGAAACCACAATGGCCAGGACGGCAAACAACAGTCCGCCCTGCCGGAACATGCTGAAAGCCGCGCCGGTGTTGGTCCAATAGCCGATGTGCATATACGGGCGGATCGCCGCGATCGGCATCCAGATCTCGCCCGGCGCCAGTTGGGTGCGGACGAGCTGCTTGGTGAGCTGATCGAAGATCAGCACCACGCCGGCGAGAAAGACAAGCAAAATGTAGTTGCGGACTTTCAACAAGAAGATTCTCCCGCACCTGCCGATTCCTCGGCCGCTAAGGCGGCCGCGGAAGGCCACACGCAGTATGTCATCCCGAGCCTTGAAAGGGCGAGGGATCGGTAACGCATTAATTGGAAAAGGCAGACTCCCAAAAGAGTCACCGATTCCTCGGCCCCCCAAGAGGGCTTCGGAATGACGTCTTGCGACGGATTCTACCGCACGTTATTTTTCCGACCGCTCCAGCGCGACGGTGAGCCGTTCGCCGTCGAACTCGTCCTCAGCCGCCGGCGCGCCTTTGGGAGCCGGACCCTCGCGCAATTCCAGCGCCAGCGTCTCGGCCGAGATGTATTCGGCGTGGTGCCGCACGGCTTCGGCAAGCTTCGGCGTGGCGGTGTAGAAGACGGTGATGCGGTCGGAGATTTTCAGATCGGCCGTCTTGCGCAGTTCCTGCACCCGGCGGACGAATTCGCGCGCCAATCCCTCGCGAAGGAGCGCGGGAGAAAGATCGGTGGCGAGCGCCGCCAGGTCGCCTGCCTCGGAGGCTACGGCGAAACCCTCGCGCGCGGTCATGCGCACTTCCACTTCCCCGGGCAGCACCTCGATGTCGGTCTCCTCGATGCGCACGGTGAGCGGTTTGCCCGAAAGCAGGAGCGAAGCGGCGGCTTCCGTATCCAGCGCCAGCAGCGCCGCGCGGACCTTGGGGAACAGGTTGCCGTGCTTCGGGCCGAGCGCCTTCGGCAGCGGGTTGAGCGTGTAGGCCACCACCTCGCCCGCGGTATCCAGCGGCCGGATCTTCTTAACGTTCAGCTCGTCCGCCAAAAGCTCGGAATATTTTTCCAAGATCCGCCGCTCCTCGGCGGAAGTGAGCGCGAACGCGGCTTCCGCCAGCGGCTGGCGCACTTTGCGGTTGGCTTTGTTGCGCGCGGCGTGCCCGAGCGACGCCCAGCGCAGCACGCGGCGCATCTCCCCGTTGAGCTTTTCATCCACCATCGCGCGTTCGTATTCGGGCCAGGTGGCGAGGTGGACCGATTCCTCGGCGTCCGGATCCACGCCCCGCACCAGATTCTGGTAAAGCTCGTCGGCCAGGAACGGCATGCTGGGCGCGAGCAATCGCGCGAGCGTCACTAGGCATTCGTACAGCGTGGCGTAGGCGGCGTTCTTATCCGCGTCCACCGCCCCGCCCTTGCCGCTCGATCGCCAGAAGCGGCGCCGGCTGCGGCGCAGCCACCAGTTGGAGAGCCGGTCGACGAACGTTTCGATTGGCCGCGTTGCGCCGAGCACATCGTACTCTTCCATCGCCTGGGTGATCTGCCGCACGAGGCTGTGCAGTTCGGAGAGGATCCAGCGGTCCAGCGCGGTGTAGGCGCGCCCCGCCCGTCCCCCCGCCGGATGGCCGAGCGCGGCAAGGTTCGTAAGCGCCTCGTCGGGCCGCCACTGGTCGAGGGTGGCGTAGGTGACGAAGAAGGCGTAGACGTTCCACAGGCAAAGCGTGAAGGTGCGGATCACTTCCCCCACCAGGTCGATCGAGAAGCGCTTTTCCTGCCCCGGAGGCGAGGCGGTATACAGGAACCAGCGGAAGGCGTCGGCCCCGTGCGCCTCCAGCACCTCCCAGGGATCCACCACGTTGCCCTTCGTCTTCGACATCTTCTGGCCCTCGCTGTCGACGACGAGCCCCAGGCAGATGACGTTCTTGAAGCAGATGCTGTCGAAGAGCATCGTGCTGATGGCATGCAGGGAATAGAACCAGCCGCGGGTTTGGTCCACCGCTTCGCAAATATAATCGGCGGGGAACTGGGTTTTGAACAGCTCGGCGTTTTCGAAGGGATAGTGCCACTGCGCCACCGGCATCGCGCCCGAATCGAACCACACGTCGATCAGCTCCGGCACGCGGGTCATCTCCCCCTTGCACTCCGGGCAGGCCCAATGGATCTCATCCACGAATGGACGGTGCAGGTCGAGGCCGGTCAGGTCTCTCCCGGCCTTTTCCGTAAGTTCCTTCACCGAACCGACCATCTCCTGGAAATGGCAATCGGCGCACTCCCACACCGGGAGCGGCGTGCCCCAGTACCGTTCGCGTCCGAGCGCCCAATCCACGTTGTTGGCCAGCCAGTTGCCGAAGCGCCCTCCTTTAATATGCTCGGGATACCAGTGGATCGTATCGTTCAATGCCACCATCCGGTCGCGGAATTGCGTGGTGCGGATGTACCAGGTGCTGCGGGCGTAATACAGAAGCGGCGTGGAGCAGCGCCAGCAGAACGGATATGTGTGGTAAATCGTCCCGCTGCGCAGAAGCAACCCCCGGCTTTGCAAATCCTGGATGATGAGCGGGTCGGCATCCTTGACGAACATGCCCTTCCAGGGAGTCACCTGCGGAACGAAGCAGCCGGCTTCGTCCACCGTCATGAGCACCGGCAGGTCGTTCTCCACAGACATCTGCAAATCCACCTCTCCGAAGGCGGGCGCCTGATGGACTATGCCGGACCCGTCCTCGGTGGTGACGAAATCCCCCAGCACCACGCGGTGAGCCGGCTTTTCGAGCGGCAGAA
>JBEKDW010000158.1:0-6233 GCA_050014155.1 Anaerolineales bacterium | reverse complement strand
CACGATCAGCGTGATGATCACCGCGGAGGTTTCAAAATATACGGGACCAGAATTCAGGCCCAGCATCACCGGCAGCGAATAGAAGTAGGCCGCGGAAGACCCGAGCGCGATGAGCACATCCATGTTGGCCGATCCGCTGCGGATCGCTTTGAACGCGCCGGTGTAATACTGCCAGCCCACTCCGAACTGCACGGGCGTGGCAAGCACGAACAGCACGACATTGAACCACGGCGACGCTCCGGCCGCGGCGGGGATCAGCATCAGGTCGCGCGCCATCGCCAGCAGGAAGAGCGGCGCGGTGAAGACGATCCCCCAGATCAAGCGCCTTCTTTGCCGGCCGATCTCTATTCGGCGCGCATGCGCCTCGGCATCCTCGCTCGTGTCGCTCTCTTCCGCCAGCTCCACTCCGGCCGCGAGCACCTCCCGGCGGATTTCCGCAACCGTAATCACCGTTGGAATGTATTTCACGCCGGCGCGCTCGGTGGTGATGGAGACCGTCGCCTCCAGCACGCCGCGCAGAGAGCGCAGCCGCTTTTCCAATCGCTGGGCCTGCCCCGCATCGGAGAGCCGACGCAGAACGAGGATCTCTTCGCCGACGGCCACGTCGTACCCCGCGTTCCGGATCCGGCCGACGATCGCATCCTGCCCGGTCAGGGCGGGATCGAACGCCACCGTGGCGCGCTCCGAAGCCAGGTTCACTTGGGCCGATTGCACGCCCGGCAGCCGTTTGAGGTTGCGTTCGATCGTCGCAACGCAGTTGGCGCATGTCATTCCCGTCACCGGGAAGGTCATCTGTTCGGTTGACATAGGAAAAACGCAGTCCCTTCTTCCCCGAATCACTTATCCAGCCGAATGCGTAGAGAAGAAATCAGACGTTGGAAGGTTCGTAATTGATTTCCGTGAGCACGTCCCGGATGATCTCTAGCGTCGCAGGCAGATCGAACTCCACGGTAACTTTTCTGGTTTGCTCGTCACCGGTGACTTTCTTGACGCCGGTGATGGACATGAGCTCCGTCGTAATTGTGTGGATGCAATGGCTGCATGAAATGGACGGGATTGTCAAGATAACGGTTTGCATGCTTCCTCCTTTGAAAGTGAAATGGTGGTCCAGCCTGCCCCAGCGGGGTTGGCCGGGGATGCGACTGCCGAAGGGCGGCAGTCTACATGCCCGCCCAAGTTATTCCCTCATATCAAGCCTCGCTCCGATGGTCTTACACCCGGTTTGCGGCCTGGAATACTTCCGAAATCTCCCCGAGGACTTTCTCCCGGGCGTCGGGATCATTTCCGCGCACGGCGGTCGTCACGCAGGTGTTCAGATGGTTCTCCAAAATTTTCGCCGAGAGACGGTTGAGCGACGATTGGATAGCTTGGATCTGGCGGATGACGTCGATGCAATACTCGTCGCGCTCGATCATCCGCTCCACCCCCTCGAGATGCCCGACCGTGACGCGGGCTCTACGGAGAATGTCTTCTTTATCTTTCATGATATCTCTCCATACCCTACCCCCCAGGGGGGGGTACATTTATAATGATAGCACAATTATTTATGGAGTCAATATGTCCAAATTTATCCTTCAAAATATAGGTGTTATTATGGGGAAAAAGGAAGTCATCCCTGCCCGCACGAGCTGCACGATCCCCCGGCGCAACCGGAGCAGGAACTACGACCGGTTCCAGCAACGGCTTTCCCGTCGCTATTGTGAGCGGAAAACAGGGAGAGTTTGCGTTTGATTTGGGTGTGGCCGCACGCTTCGCACGCGGCCGGGGAATCGGCCTGGCTCATCGGCCGCAACAGGCTGAATTCCCGGCGGCATGTTTCGCAGACGTATTCATAGATCGGCATCGGTTTTCCTCGCTCGAACCCTTCACTCGCGCTTCATGGCTTTCATCACCTTGAGGAAGGCTTTGACGATCCGCGGATCGAATTGTTTTCCCGCGGACCGGTTGACCTCCCGCATGGCCTCAGGTTCCGGAAGGGCTTTGTGATACGGGCGGTCGGTGGTCATGGCGTTGAAAGAGTCCACCACCGCGATGATCCGCGCCCCTTCCGGAATCTCCTCGCCCTTCAGATGATCCGGATACCCGCTTCCATCCCAGTGTTCGTGATGGTGGTAGATCCAGGGAATGATCTTGCGCAGCGGCTCCACCGGTCGGACGATCTGCGCACTGTGATATGGATGCAGGTAGATCACGTCCCATTCTTCGGGAGTCAGTTCCTCCGGCTTGCGCAGGATGTTATCGGGAACGGCGATCTTGCCCACGTCGTGCAGGAGCGCCGCGAACTCGATCATTTCCAGATCGGCGCCCTCCCACCCCAGATCCCGCGCCAGATGGACCACGATCCGGGTGACGTCCTCGGAATGGCCGCGGGTGTACGGATCGCGCGCGTCGATGGCGGTGGCCAGCGAGGAGATCGCCGCCACCGAGATATCGCGCACGTCTTCGAAGAGTTTGGCGTTCTCGAGGGCGATCGCGGTCTGTCCTGCCAGCGCCGTGAACAGCGACTGGTCGGTATCGGAAAATCCGCTGCCCCCTTCGCGGTTGACCGCAAGCAGCACACCCAGACCTTTTTTCCCGTGGATGATCGGAACGGCTAGTACATTTCTGGCGGGAACACCCAGGAGCATCTGCTCCGACTCGGGCTCCTGCTTCCAGCGCGGATCGGAAAGGACGTCCGGGACAATTGTCGGCCGCCCTTCGATGAAAACCCAGCCGATCAAGCCTTCTCCGCCCCGGTACTTCACTTCCGCTTTCGAAGCATCGTCGGGCCCGCCCACCCGTTGAAGCACGAGCCGCTCCTCGATCTCGCTCCATAGGAAGACCATGACCGACTGGGCATGCACTGCCGGGGGAACCGTTTCGACGATCAGCCGCACCACGTCTTCCAGGCGCAGGCTCATCGAAACCGCCCTCCCGAACTCGTACAGCGAGCCCAGCTCATGCACCCGGTGCTCCAACTGTTCGAAAAGAATCGCCCGGTGGATGGACCCGCCGGCAATGTCCGCGGCAGCCGTCAGCAGCCGGATTTCATTTTCGTTGAATTGCGACCGGCTGAAGGAAACCAGAAGCAACGCTCCGACCACTTCATCCGCCGTCCGCAGCGGGAGGCACAGCGCCCCTCCCACGCCGCGGACCACCGCCAGCGATCCGGGTGGCGGCACCAGCAGCGGATCCCGCGGCAGGAAGGGCGTATGGCGCAATTCCCCGTCGGCCACCACCCCTCCGATCAATCCTTCGCCCAGCGGCACCCGCCGGTTGATCACTTCCCGTGCCAGGCCTTCCGCGGCGCGGCAGACGATCTCCTTGCCCTCCACCAGGGAGATGCTGGCCGCGTCGGCGCGCGCCATCTGCTGAGCCTGACGCAATAGCATCGGAAGCATTTCGCGCAGAGTCATCGCGCCGCGTAGAATGCTTGAAAGATCATACAGCGCGCCGACCTCTTCCAGCCTGCGTTTGGTCTCTTCGATGAGGCGAACCCGTTCCAGGGCCATGGCCGCCGTGTTGGCGAAAATGGTCAACCCCCGGATTTCCTCGTCCGAAAATGAATGCGGTTCGGAAAAGCGGATGAAGAAAGTGCCGGTAACTCGCCCCGCGGTTCGCAGGGGAAGGCCGATTTGCGCATGTACACCCTCCAAGATGAGATGCTCGGGGATAAGCATGCGCTCCGCATCCGGTTCGGGGACGACCAAATTCTTTCCTTCCTGGAAAATCTGCATGATGATCCCGTGCGGCCGGGGGGGCGGCTCCGGAGGCAATAGTCGCTTTGCGTCCGCGCCGATCTGCAATCCCACCGATCCGTCCGGCTCGATGAGGGTGATCGTCGCCGAGTGGGCGTGGGCGGATTGCGTGACTTTGGAGCAGATCGCGCGCGCGGTATCCTCCAGGGTGGAGAGGGAGATAATCTCCGAGCCCAGTTCGTAAAGCCGTTCCGCCTGCTCGCGGCGATGTTGCTCGGATTCGAAGAGTTGCGCATTGTGCACTGATCCGCCGATCTGCTGCCCGATCGTCTCCAGCAGATCGATGTCGTCCACGGCGAAGGTGCGTTCCGACCGCGTGAACAGGACAACCACTCCCAGCGCCCGGCTCTTGGCGATCAACGGCGTGCTGGCCAGGATCCGGAAATCCGAATGCCGAATGGCTTCTGTAAGCGGGGCGTCCGCCATATCCTCCACCCGCGAGACGACTACGCGCTTTTCTTTGGCCGCCGCCCCGACGGCGCTTTGCTTGGGATCCACATTGACCATAGCCAGAACCAGATCTGGGGATAGCCCCTGGTGGACGCGCAGTTTCAGCATCGCGTTGTCCTCGAGAAGAATCCCGCCAGCGTCCATATGTAAGAGATCCAGGATCCGGTCCAAGGAGACGGTGAGCACCTCCTCCAGCGCCAGGGTTTGGGAGGACACTCGGTCGATGGCGTAAAGCGTCGAGAGCCGGTGGGTCTGGCGTTCCACCGCAGAGGAGAGCGTGCCGTTCCAGTCGGCCATCTTCAGCCGCATGGTTTCGAACTCCCGGGAGAGCTCCGCTGTTTCGTCGTTCCCGGTAACGTGCATCGGCGTGGCCAGGTCCCCGGCCGCCAGCCGCCGCGTGGCCCGCAACAACTCACGAATCGGACCGAGCACCAACTCTTCCTCCATCCAAGCAAAGACGATTGCCAGCACCAGGATGCCCCCGCCAAAATACACAAATTGCCAGCGCAGGGAGGTGAGTAAACCAAACACCTCGGTCTCCGGCCGCTGGACTACCACTGTCCACTGCGCATCCGCAAGCGGAGCCAGTACCGCCACCTCGTTGTCCGATGTGTGGATAAGCGTCTTGTCCAAACGGACGATCCCGGAAGTCCGTATTTCAAGATACGGTTGGAGAACGTCGTAATACGGCGCGGATTGCATGGCGAGGTTTCCGTCGGCTCCGATCTCCAGGCTGTTGCCGCCGGAGTCGATCACCATGGCCTGGTCGGTGGTTTGCCCCGCAAGCAACTGCATGAAATCTTGGATGGTCAGGGAGGCGAGGTCCACCGATCCGCCGATCCATCCGATGACGCTGCCGCTGGAATCGATTATCGGTATCAACAGAGTGGTCTGGGGCTGGTCGCGATCGTCCCGGGAAAATCCGCTTGTCTGGCGATGTTTTGTTTGAAGCGCTGTTTGCACGACCGTGGAGGTCTGCAGCGCCTGCGCGGCGGCCGCGTCCATCGCGGGTTGCGATTGCAGGACCACGCCCGAGCGGTCCAGGATAAAAACCCCACCCGTAAACATCTCCGTATCCTCCAACCGGGAGAGAATTCCTTCGGCCGCTTTCGAGCGGACGAACAAGTCCCTGGCCCTGCTCAACGTTTTGGGCGTCCTCGGGCTGCTCATTTATTCGGTCTTCTTCCTGAAAAAGCTGTGCTTGCTCTGCACCGGCTTCTATATCTTCTCCATTCTCAGCTTCCTTCTTTTTTGGACATTCGGCCTGAAAAGCGGGAAAACGGGGCTCGGCGGGCTGCTGAGAACTTACGTGTCCCCATCGATCCCCATCGCCCTGGCCGCGGCCGTCGTTCTGGGCGCGGGCGGCTATGGCTTTCATGAATTCTATCGGGCCAAGCTGGACGCCCAGAAAGGCGGCATCGCCATGAAAGTCGTCCAGGAATACTACGCCCTGGCCCGTGTCCCGGAGCCCAGCTTCATCTCGCCGTACAGGGTGGCCCAGGCCGCGGAGCGCTGGGAAGACGCCCCCATCCGCATCGTCGAATTCGCCGATTATCGCTGTCCCGACTGCCTGTTCATGCACCAGCTGCTGACCCAGTTGAAGAAGGACTTTCCGGACAAGCTCAACATCGCCTTCCAGTTCTTCCCCCTGGAGGGCAAATGCAACCGGGTCGTGGAGAAGGACATCCACCCCGGGGCTTGCGATCTGGCCGCCCTGGCGGCTTATGATCCGGCCCAATTCCCGGTCATCAACGAGGAGCTGTGGGCCGGCTTCCAGGAGTCCAAGAGCCCCGAGTGGCGGCTCGACCTGGCCCGACGCCACGGCATCGAGGCGGCGCTGACCGACCAGAAGACCAGCGAGATCGTCGGCCGGATCATCGCCACCGGCGCGGAATATGAAAAGACCTCGACCAAGTACAGCCACGGCATCCGCTCGACCCCGACGATCATCCTCAACAACCGCATGATCATCGGCACCATTCCCTATCCCCAGCTCAAGGCCATCGTCGAATCCATCCTCCAGGGCGGCGCCGGCGGAGGCGCGGC
>JBEKDW010000157.1:0-6244 GCA_050014155.1 Anaerolineales bacterium | reverse complement strand
ACCGAGGCGGTGGAGGGCGCGCTGAAGCTTGCCCGCTACTCCACCGGCCGGACGGATTTCGTGGCCGCCATGCGCGCCTTCCACGGACGGACGATGGGCGCGCTCTCGGCAACCTGGAATAAAAAGTACCGCGAACCGTTTCTGCCGCTGGTGCCCGGTTTTCACCATGTGGCGTACAACAATCTCGAGGCGCTGCGCGCGGCTGTCAATGAGACGACCGCCGGAGTGATCCTCGAGGTGGTGCAGGCCGAGGGTGGTGTATATCCGGGCACGCCCGAGTTCCTCCGGGGCGCGCAAGAGGTCTGCCGGGAGAAGGGCGCACTGCTCATTTTCGACGAGGTGCAAACCGGCTTCGGCCGGACCGGGAAAATGTTCGCCTATCAACATTACGGCCTGCAGCCCGATTTCGTCGCGCTTGCCAAATCGATCGGCGGCGGCATCCCGATGGGCGCGATCCTCATCGGCGACCGCGTCCGGACGCTCGAGCCCGCCATCCACGCCAACACCTTCGGCGGAAATCCGATCACCAGCGCGGCGGCGGTGGCGGCGATGGACGTCTACGAAGAGGAACGGATCCCGGAAAAAGCGGCTGAGCTTGGAAAATATCTGATGGCCAAACTCCAGTCCATTTCCTCGCCGCTCATCCGCGAAGTGCGGGGGCTGGGGCTGATTGTGGGAATCGAAATCAAACACAAGGTGGCGCCCTACATCGCCGCGCTGGCCGAGCGCGGGGTGCTTGCCCTGCCCGCCGGGATCAACGTAGTCCGGCTATTACCCCCGCTGGTGATCACCCCCGCGCAGCTTGACCGTGTGGTGGAACAGCTTTCGATCGTGCTCGCCAAACCGATTGTTGAGGAGGAGGCCTAGCCTCATGAACGCCGCGGAAAATCCAGACCGTTACCATCAATACCGCCCCCGTCCGCTCGAGGTGATCGACACCACGCTGCGCGAGGGCCAACAGACTTCACTACTGCACGACCATCATAAATATTTCTTCACTGAACGGGACAAACTCGAACTGGTCCGAGCGCTGATCCTCTACGGGGTGAAATTCATCGAGATGTTCTCCCCCGTCGTCAGTCCGCAGGAGCGGGAAGACCTGAAGGCCATCCAACAGACGCGCGACGAGCTGGTGATCCAGAAGGGCTATACCTTTCTCCTGGCACACGTCCGCTGCCATCCCGCCGATGTCGAGGCGGCGATCCACGCCGGGTTCGACGGGCTCAACATATACATCGGCACCTCGCCGCTATCCCGCGCCTTCTCCACCGGAAAGGACCTGGCGGATATCACCCGCTCGGCGCGCACGTTGCTGGAGGACCTGCGCCGCAACCATCCCAACCTGATCCTGCGCTTCAGTGGCGAGGACACCTTTCGCACGCGGCTGTAGGATCAATTCCAGGTGTACGACCAGGTGGCGCCGCTGGTGGACCGACTCGGGCTGCCCGACACCGTCGGGGTTGCCGTGCCGGCCACCGTCCGCGAGCGTATCCGCGCCTTACGCGACCGTTATCCCGTCACCGAATTCGAAGTCCACTTCCACGACGACCGTGGGTTTGCGCTGCCCAACACGCTGGAAGCGATCCGCGAAGGGGTGCGTTACGTCAACACCACGCTCCTGGGGATCGGTGAGCGATCGGGCATCACTTCGATGACCGCGCTGATGTTCAACCTCTATCTTGATCAGAAATACGATCTGCTCGAAGGTTACCACCTGCGCGGTTCCTACCCAATCAACGTCTTGGCGGCCGACAAGCTGCGCATGCTGGTTCCACCCAAGGAACCTATTTCCCTTACCAACAGGACACATACCGCCGGAGTGCACCAAGGAGCGATCCTGAACGACGCAGCCACATACGAAGCCCATCCGCTGGACGTGTTCGGGGTAAGCGAAAGGGACATCCTGCTCGGACCGCTCTCCGGTTGGAATACCATCCACTACTTCCTCAAGGAAATCCATTACTTCCGGCTGGACGAGGCAACCTCCCGCGATATTACTGCGCGGTTCAAGGAGCGCGTATACCAGATCGACGCCGATCAATCGCCGGCGCAGCTGCTGCTGAGCATCGCCACCGAGGAATACCGGCTGCCCAAACTCCTGCTGCCGGAATCGGCGCGCAAGCAGATCGTCCAACGGCTCGACGAGGAAGCGCCTCCCAAGGAGCAGGTGAAGTGAACGCAGCGCGGACATTCGCCGAAAAGGCGCTGGCCCGCGCGGCGGGTGAACCTGATGCCCGCGCCGGACAGATCCTGACGGTCCGCCCGCAGCGGATTCTCTCCCACGACAACACCGCCGCTATCGCTCAGATCTTCCGGTGCGAGTTGGGCGCGGAAAAAGTGCAGGACCCCTCGCGGTTGATCGTTGTCCTGGACCACGCCTCTCCCCCGCCAACCGCAAAGCACGCGCAAAACCATGCCGAGACGCGCGCTTTCGTCCGCGAGCAGTCCATCCGCGATTTTTTCGACATTGGGCGCGGGATCTGCCACCAGGTGGTCGGGGAGGAGGCGTTGCTGCTGCCGGGCCAACTCATCCTTGGTGCGGATTCGCACACCACGCACCATGGCTGGATGGGCGCCTTCGGCGCGGGTGTGGGACGCAGCGAGGTGGCTGCGCTCTGGGCCACCGGCTCGCTCTGGCTGCGGGTGCCGCAAAGCGTGCGCATCACGCTCATCGGCTCCCTCCGGCCGGGCGTGACCAGTAAGGACTTGTGCCTGGCGCTGATCGGCGAACTCGGCGCCGACGGCGGGTTGTATCTCTCGGTTGAATTCGGCGGACCGGGCCTGCGGACGCTGTCGCTCGAGAGCCGGATGGTGATCCCTAACGTGATGGCCGAGTTCGGCGTGAAGAATGCGTTTCTCGCGCCGGACGATTCGGTTTTTGATTATCTCGCCTCGCGTCCGTCGGGACGGGCGAGCCGGAGCGACTGTTCCTCCTCGGCGTTGTTTCCCGATCCGGGAGCGGAGTATTTGGCGGAATACGAATTGGATCTGAACGCGGTCGAGCCGACCGTGGCAGCGCCGCACGAAGTCGATCAGCGGCGGACGCTGGCTGAAGCGGCCGGCCGCCCGATCGACATGGCCTTCATCGGCACCTGCACCAACGGCCGGCTGGAGGACCTGCGCGCCGCGGCGGCCGTCCTGCAAGGGAAGAAAGTGGCGCGCGGCACGCGCTTACTGGTCAACCCAGCCTCGGTCGAGGTGTACCGCGCGGCGGTGGAGGAGGGGGTTCTCGGTACGTTGCTGGATGCGGGCGCGGTGATCGGAGTCCCGGGCTGCGGGCCGTGTATGGGAAATCATTTGGGAATTCCCGCCGCCGGCGAGGTCGTATTCTCCACCGCGAACCGGAATTTCAAGGGGCGGATGGGCCAGCCGGAGTCGGAAATCTATCTGGGATCGCCCGCACTGGTCGCGACGGGCGCGGTCCTCGGGCGGATTCCATCCCTGGCGGAATATGGTTTTCCCGCGGCGGACGCGCGCGGTGGGTTCCTTACTCTACAACGGGGGGAGGATCTGCGCACGCTGCGCGCCGGGAATCCTACAAGCTCAGCGGCTCAATCCGCGGGCGCGGGGAACACCCGCTATACCGCCGACGGGAAGGCTTGGGTATACGGCGACAATGTGAATACCGATCAGATCTTCCCGGGAAAATATACGTATACGTTGCGGGCGCCGGAGGAAATCGTGGCGCACGCCTTGGAGGACCTCGATCCGGAATTCGCGCGCACATCCGAACCCGGCGACGTGATCTTTGCCGGGCGCAACATGGGTTGCGGCTCTTCCCGCGAACAGGCGGTGACTTGCCTCACACGGCGCGGGGTGCGCGCAGTAGTGGCCTCTTCCTACGCCCGTATTTTTTACCGCAATGCGATCAACCAGGGTCTTCCGGCGATTGTTTGCCCGGACGCCGTGGCGGCGGCCCGCAAAGGCGATCCGGTCAGGGTGGATCTGGAACGCGGGGAAGTGCTGCTGCCAGCCGGGAGATTCACTTTTTCACCCTTCCCGCCGAACGTGCGCGAGCTGCTCGCGGCGGGAGGATTGATTCCGTTTTTAATTTCCGGGAAAAAACGGGATTGAGATAAATTATCGACCTCTCCCCCCAGCCTCTCCCAGTAACGGGGAATGGAAAAGGGGGTTTACAACGGAGAATTGCTTTGGAATGACGTCAACGTATGAAACACTCACGGGGTTGGTCGAACGGTTCAGCCCCACTCATTACGAGGCGGAAGCGGTCGCTTGGCTGGTCCGGCGTATGCTCAGCCTCGGTTTTGCATCTGCATGTACCGATGAGGCGGGCAACGCGGTTGGGACGATCGGCGAAGGTCCGAACCAGATCGTTCTGCTCGGCCACATCGATACGGTGCCCGGCAAAATCCCCGTCCGTGTGGAAAATGGAATCCTCCACGGCCGTGGCGCGGTGGATGCCAAAGGTCCGCTGGCCGCGTTCGTGGATGCGGCCGCGCAAACCGGCCCGGTTCCCGGCTGGCAGATCGTCGTGATCGGAGCGGTCGATGAGGAGGGTGATTCCGCCGGTGCATGGCATGCCGCAACACGCTATCATCCGCGCTATGCGATCATCGGCGAGCCGAGCGGGTGGAGCCGGATCGCGATCGGGTACCGCGGGGTTATCCACTTCCGATTCCATTCGCGGCAATCCATCGGCCATACCGCCTCCGGAAGAGATACCGCCGCCGAGACGGCGGTGGAATTCTGGAACCGGCTGGTGGAAATTTGCGCGCGGGAAAACACAGCCGCCGAGAGGAAGTTCGACCAGCTAACCCCCGTGCTGCAGGAGATGCAATCCGTCGGCGACGGATTTATCGAGACCGGCGAAATGAGTGGAAACGTGCGCCTGCCGCAGCGGGTTGCTCCGGAGCGGATAAAGGATGTGCTGCGGGAAGCGGCTGCGGGTATCGGGACGGTGGAAACCGAAGGCATCCCGCTGAACGCCTTCCGGGTGGAAAAAAGCACGCCAGTCGTCGGGGCTCTGCTTTCAGGCATCCGATCGCTCGGTGGGGATCCATCGTTCAGCCTGAAACTGGGGACGTCCGATCTCAGCATCGTCGGTCCGGTGTGGAACTGCCCCATGGCGGTATACGGACCGGGCGATTCCACGCTCGATCACACGCCGGGGGAATGCATCTCACTGGAAGAATACGGGAAGGCTGCCGCCGTGCTGGTGGGCGTATTGAAACGGCTGACCGCTGCGGTTCGATAGACCCCGGAAACGCGCTCTCTGCGCTGCGAGTATAATTTCGACGGGAGATACCAATGGCCGGAGAAGATCTGAAAAATCGCGTCGACTGGCTGGATGAAGAGCGGCGGAAAGATAAAGCGCAGCTGGCCAAGCTGGAAGAACGCCTGGCCGGGATGACCGCCGCATCGGAATCGCACGGCAAACAGTTACAGGAGCTGGGGGCGCAACTGGCGAAGGTCGGCGCACGGGTGCAATTGCAGAAAGTGGACGAACTCCTGGCGAAGAATCGCGAGGAGACCGGACGGGCGCTGGAAGCGATGGAAAAAAGGCGTCTGGAGCTGGAGGACCAGGTTTCCAAATCCCGGATTCTGGAAAAAGACCGCGTCGAAAAGACGATGGGAGAGTTTAAAAAGCAGATGGATACGCTGGCCGACATGCGCGAAATGATGGAAGCGCGCAAAGCCGAGCAGGCCCGCCAGGCTGTTCTTCTTCAGGAAATGCGCAAGACCCTGGACGCGATCCAAAAGCGCGACGAAGAGCGCACGCGCATTGTCGCCACGGTCGAGGAAGGACGGCGGCAGGATATCCGCCGCATGGCCGACATCCAGGGCGAACATCAGACCATCCGGCAGAAAAGCGGCGAAATCGATTCGAGGTTGGACGCCGTCGAGACTACCTCGACAAGGCTGGACGCCAAACTCCGCGAGGTCACGGCTCAGGAGCTCGAACGTCGGAATGCGATGGCCATCTGGCAGGAGCAGCAGCAGGCTTCCGCCACCGAGCGCGAACGCCAGTGGAAGATCTGGGAAAAGCAAAGCGCAGAATCGATCGCCCACATGAACGAATTCCTCGGGCAGATCGACACGTACCGGGAGCTGGAGCGCTCGATGGGCCAGGCGATCAAGGAATTCCACGAGATCTCGGAGCGATCAGAACAGAAGCTGAAGGAGATGGCGGAAATTCAGCGCATCCAGGAAGACCGCCTGCGTCAGGATTGGAATGCCTTCCAGGCCGACGACCAGAAGCGTTGGACGGCCCAAAACCTCACCT
>JBEKDW010000156.1:0-6269 GCA_050014155.1 Anaerolineales bacterium | reverse complement strand
CGCACCATCGTATCGAATTTTTCCAAACCTTGCGGCGAATAGTAGACGCGCTCCAGCTGCCCGACGACGATGTAGCGCACGTCGTATTTCCGCAGGAAACCGCGCGCATCGCTCATGACGAGCGTGCTGTAAAAATTGTCAACGGCATGGACCCGGTCCCATATCTCCTGATCGGCGACCGCGCCGCGCTGCTGGCTCTGGTGAAATCGCCATCCCACAATACCGGGCAGCCCGGTGTAAATCGTAAAGCGATTCCCCCAAAGATATTCGGTCGTATGAGCCTCCACGACCACGGGTGAGCCCTGGATGTTCTCCTGCATCCAGCGAATGGCCTGATAATCCTCCTGCAGTTGCATGTCGGCTTTGTCCCAAAAGGAGGAATACGCCATATAGGTCATCCCGTCGAGCGTCCGCGGAGCGGTCGCGCTCATCCGGTCGACCATCTTGGCATATGTGGCGCATACGGTATAGAGAAGGCAACCGGCGACGAGCAAACCCAATCCTCCCAGCCAGATTTTACGGACGACAGCTTTCCATTTCCCAAGCTCGCCCGCCAGCCAGCCGAGCGCCACCGCCGCGGCGATGGAGAATATCGCCCAGACCTGGAGGTAGAATTTAAACACGGTGTTCTGCCGGCCGATGTCGCCCACCAAAACCAACACTTCCACCCCGCAGGTGATCGCCAAGCCGACCGACATGAGCCCCAACACCACCCGGTGTTCGTCCGCCAAACCCTTGCGCGTCCCGAGCAGGATCGCCCAGAAGATCATCGGGATGGCCAGCACCAGGACTTGATACCCGAGTGCGGCCAGGATCACCAATGCGGCAATCAGCAGCGAGGCGGCGGCGAGGAGCATCGGCATCCAGCCGGAATACTTTTTCAGATCGTCGATCAAAACCGATCTCAGCCATTCGCGCGTTTGCCAGACCAGGTAGGTAAGGAAGATAAACAGGAATAATCCGTGGATTGTAAAATACGAATCCAGCGGCGTCTTTAAACCCTTCCAGAATTCAAAGGAAGTGTTGTTCCCGCTCCATTGATAGAATGGCAGGAAGAACAGGAACATCAACCCGACGAAGATCCCCCCGAGAATCGCAAGACGGATCCATCCGCGTACGTCCTTCACCCCGGTCGAGAGCGAAAGCATCCTCCAGCCGGCGAGCAGGAATCCGACGACCGCGATTCCGGCCGAGACCGGGAAACCCCACGTATTCGTCGGCCACAACGCGCCCGTCGCCAACGCAGTCAGCGCGACCAGCGGAATCGCTGTGCGGAACGAACGCAGGCGTTCCGGCACGATCACCATCGTGACGGTTCCCATCAGGGAAAGCAACATGATCGGAATTGCGATCATATGCGCGTGCAAATCCGCATACAGGAAAGAGAAAAACGGAAATTCCGTGATCGAGTAGTCGGTAACGTACTCCCCGTTGGGCCCCGGCGGGAACTGAATCGCCCGCGAGGCGTTCCAGTACCAGGTGTCGAGTCCGAACGGCCACCGCGCCTGCCCCAGCAAGTATCGCAGCCCCCCGTCGAGGATGTGCGGGATATCCCCCAAGTGGAACAACAAACCGTGCGGATAGGGGAGCGCGCTCATGGACACGAGGCCGTTCCAAACCAGCACCACTTCGCCCAGGTTGCCGAAGACCATCAGCATGAGCGCGGCCGCCAGCCCGGCGATCCACGGAACAACGCGGGTCGATCCTTTCCGCCGCAGGCTTTCCGCCAGGTTCCAGGCTACGCCATAGGTGGTCACGCCGAGCGTTCCAAACAGCAGCGGAAGCGCCAGGTTGTAACCGATCGTCGGCACGGTCCCGAGCAGCTTGATCGGTATGGCCACCAGGACGAACCCGAAATAGTAATAGTTCAGGTATCCTCCCGCGAACCACGGATCGTAGGGCGGGAAGATGGTGCTCTTAATGACCGCGTTCAGATAGGAGAAGTCCATCGGCTTCTCGCCGCCCTTGGACGGATGCCACAAGTCGCTGTTGCCGTAGCGGATGAGCAGGTCCATCAGGAAAAAGACGGTGAAGACGATTTCGGCCGCCAGCCAGGTCTTCCAGAGATAATGGAAGCTTTCCATCCAGTGCTTGCGATCCCGCCAGAGCAGGATTCCTCCGGCGACAACCAGCGCCAACCAAACCAATGCGATGGTCGCCCACACAAAGGGAATCTTGAAGCTTCCGAGGATCCAGGCAGCCCACGCCACTAGCAGCCAGCCGGCGATCTTGGAGACCGAATAGCCCTCGTCCGGTAAGCCGCGGAAAATTTTTCCCACCAGCGGCAGGGCAGCCCATCCGGTCACCATCGCCCAAAGCCACCATAGGACAACGGCGATGCCGGGATATTTATTCCACAGCCATTCGTAGGAAAACATACTCGACCAGGTTCCGCCCGCCTGTTGTTGCTGCAACTGGTCCGCGGAAAGCATCAGCCCATTCGGATATTTCGTCGCCTGGCGGGAATCCTGCTGCACCACGGTGGAAAGGTCGATTGCATTCAGGATGGCCTTCACTTGGTCAATCCGGAAGTCCGCCCGCTTTTTGAAGATCCAAACCGGCGCATGGTCGTAGACGCTGAAGGCCTCCTCGGCTGCGAGGGGGTTGTTGTTGAAAAGGGGCAACGTGGGCGCATGGCCCCAAGCCACGCTGCCGGCCAAATCCGAAAACTGCAGCGGACCGATGACGATCGGCGTTTGGAACGTCGCCACCAGGTCATATCCCAGCCGGCCGTCGAACAGCGCACGGTAATATTCGAGCGTCATCGGATAAGCGGCCGGGAGGCGGCTTGCGCTCCAGACCGCCCGTTGGCTCGGCATGATCACGTAATCCGCCTTGGAGAGCGTGTCGATGAACATCTCACGCTTGTTCTCCAAATCCGGCCAGCGGACCTCCAGGGTGAGGCCGGTGAAGAGTCCACCGAATCCGTCGCGGCCGTCGATCCGCTGCGGCATGCCCTCGTCCCACGACTCGTTGGCGATCGTCGCCCCTTGCACGGTGAATGGCCCCCCGCTCGCGGCGCTCACCTCCAGCCGATACTGCCCATCCTGCTCGAGCGCCACGGGCCCGATCGGTCCCGAAACGCTCACCCCGCGCGTATCGTTCCCCGCGCCCGGGATGACCAGATCGGTCTGCGCGAGCGGAGCATCCCCGCGCGGCTCGGTGTAGATCGCGACGTGCATCACCGAATTCCCCGCCCCGGAGAGATCGAGGGCGAACCCCAGGGAGATGCCGTTCACCGTCCCGCTTTGGCGGAAGGTGAATTGGATCACCGCCGGGTCGTCACCGATTTGCTGGTTGATATCGAACGGTATCGGTTCGTTATACGTCCCGCCGGATGGCAGGAGCAGGTTGAGTGTGAACGGCGCGGGCACGTTCTGATATATCCAGCGGGAAGCCTGGAAGCGTGGATTGTCGTTGCGGTAGATGTTGGTGAACCCCCAGGCCCACGCAAGCGTGCCCAACACAACCACTCCGATCAGCGCGCCGGAGAGCGTCTTGCGCCAGCCCCCGCGAGGTTTGGCAAGGTTCCAGAGTTCGACCAGCGCCCAGGCCGCCAGCAGGCAAAAGAAGGGATACACAACCAGGAAATAGCGCACCGATTTCACCCAGCGGGTGGCCAGAAACAGGAAGGTTACGGCCGTATAGACAACCGGAAGCAGATGAGCTTGCCAATCGCGCCCCTGATAGATGCGGTATCCCGCCCAGAAGAGCGCCGCGAAGGCCATCAACCCGAGCGGCAGACCCATGCCCCACAGCACTATGTTGGTGAAGGGGAAGATGATCGCCGGACGGTTCGTCCATTGTTCGGTGGGCGGACCGCAGCAGACACCGTTGGATTCCTCCAAGGAAATCTTAATGCTGCGCACCCAATCCGGGTTGAGGCTGATCGTAAAGAAGCCGGTATCCCCGGTGGTCGCCCGGAAAGTCATCGGTTGCGCGACGCGGAATACCAGCAGCGTCATCGCAACCGCCAGCGCCATTTGCCCGGCGGCCGGACCGAATCGCTTAAGCGGGGAGAGTTCGCCGTTGTTCCAGCGCTCGCGGTGGCTCATCCAAAGCGCCACGACGATCATCGGACCCAGCAGGACCAGGTTGAGTTTCGACGCGAGTGCCATGCCGTAAAATGTTCCAAACAGCGCGTACCATTTCCAGCCGCCCTTTTGCGCGGCGCGGACGGCGCAATAGATGGACAGCGTCGAAAACAGCACGGCGAAGTTGTCGACGGTCATGAAGTGCGATTGCTGGATCTGCATCACCGCCAGCGCGCTCAGCGCCGTCGCCAGCAACGCGATCTTGCGGGAGAACAGGCGCAAGCCGATGGCCAGGAGCACCAGCAGCGAGAGCGTATCGGCCAGGGCCGAAAGCGTCCGGCCCAGCAACCGCAACCACCCATAGCTCGTGTAGTTGATTGCCGGAATCGGCGTGCAGGCGGGGGGCGTCTCGGCAGCGGATTTTCCCTGCGGACATATTTTCGATTGCAGTTCGTCGATCCCTGGAACGACCGCCTGCTCGATGCCGGTCACCGCTTCCGCTGTGCCGCGGATAATGATCTGCGGCCACTGTCCCCACCGCATGGAATTGTCGGGTCCCGGCACGGTCTGGTTTCCGTCGACGTCGTATTTTTGGTAGGGGCTGATCGGCGAGATCCGGGTGTTGAAATAATCCTCAATCGATTTTGGAAAAGACAAAGAGGTTAATGTGGACGTTAGGCCGTATTCGTCGGGATGGATATCCATCCCCTCGCTCCAATTGGTCCACGAGAATCGGAAAATCACTCCGACCAGGATCAGCAGGATCATGCAGATTTCGAATGCCTGAGAGGGCAGCCGCCGGACGGCCGTCCCGAGCGCCCGGAATCCTCCGGTGGTTCTCCCGCGGAGAGGTTGGGATTCTGTGGAAAGCGGGGGATTATCCTGAATGGGATTTTGCATAGGTCGCGTCATTCTCCGTGCTATGGATTTGCCGCAATGGGCGTTCCGGGAACCAGGTAAAACACAAAGTCTTTCCCGGGAAAGGCGGAAACCACCGTGCCATAATATCCGGTCGGGAACTTTTCCTGCAAGGCGTGCAAATCATCCTTATCCTCCGCCAGAAGCAGGAAGACCGTGGGTCGGCCACTGAAGGCAAAACCGGGGATGTCCTCCGGGTTGATGATGTGGTGGGACAGAATCGGAAAACCGGCGTAGACGTTCACGATCCGGTCATCCACCCAATAGGGATAGGGAATTAGGTATGCGTCCTCCGGCCGGCCGATCGTAGTATCAAATTTGAGCATGAACGTCCCGATCTCCGAGGCGTTCTGGGAATTCCCACGGTATACGGCTGGATATTGGCGCTGGGTAAGGTCGAAATCCTGCCTTGCCGCGAAAAATATCAGTGTCGCCGCAGCCAGCGCCGCAAGGAACCAACCGTTCCGGCCGGGGGCCAGACCCTTCAGATAATCAAGGATCAGGACAAACGCAAACGCCGGAAGGAGAAAGGTTATCGGAATGGCGGCCGCGGCGCGCGCCAGGTGAGGATTCTCGTCCGGGATCCCCAGCGCCATAATGCTCGGCAGGAGCAGAACGGGGATAAGCAGGATCAAAGACGCCGCTTCCCAGGAACGTTTCTTGATGGTGTGGACTGCCATCCCGAAAACGCCCAGCGCGAACAGCCCCCCGGTGACGATATCGAGCGCGGGCCGCAACGGGACGCAATTGAACCATCCCACACCGTCGTTCCAGCTGAACATCAGTAGCGCGTTTTTAACATTGGAGAAGAATATACCAACCGGATTCTGCAACGGTCCTTCCGAGGGGACGATGCGGGTGATCGTCCGCAGCCAGAAATCGCCCGGGAAATCCACCGCATACCGCAGGAATGGGATAAATAGCATCGCGACGGTCGCCATCGTCACCAGAAATCCGAGCACGGCCCATCCGCGCGACCCTTTCGACGAGGGATGGATCAGGAACAGGCCGGCGACCACCGCCAGCGCGACCGGAACGATTCGGATGGGCGTGTACCCGTACATACCGATCCCCAGCGCCAGGCCCGCCCAGAGGAAATCATTCCAACGCCGGCGGCGCAGCGCCCGGAAGAAGAAATAAAGCGTCGCTGCGGTGAACAGCATCGCCAGTGGGAATCGCAGGCCGATCCGGCTGATCATATCCGGCCAATAGCCCACACCGCCCAAAATCATCGCCACGAGTCCCACCCGCCGGTCGGCCAATTCCTTCCCCAGAAGATACAGGAAGGGCAACATCAGAATGCCCATCGAAATGGAC
>JBEKDW010000155.1:0-7714 GCA_050014155.1 Anaerolineales bacterium | reverse complement strand
TGTATTTTTACGACGCCATCGCGCCGATCGTAGCGGCGGAGTCCGTCGATCGCTCGGCGGTCTTCGGTGATTCGCGCAACAGCCTTTCCGAGGACTATCTCAATTGTCCTCTGGGGGAAGCGGAATATCACCGGCTGGTGGAGGAACTGGTACGCGCAGAACGGATTCCACTAAAAGCATTTGAAGAGGACGTTCGCCGCGGGGTGCGCGCCGGCGCGGAACGGTTCTTCGAAGGCTGTTTGCCGGTGGAGGTGCTGGCCGAACGCGGGATGGAGACACTCGCTTACGGGCCGATGCGCGCAGTGGGGCTCAGCGACCCGCGCACCGGGAAACGGCCTTACGCCGTGGTGCAACTGCGGCGGGAGAACACCGCCCAAACCCTGTACAATCTGGTCGGGTTTCAAACGAATTTACTGGAATTAGAACAGCGACGGGTATTCCAAATGATCCCGGGATTACAAAACGCCGAGTTCGTCCGCTACGGGCAAATGCACCGCAACACTTTCCTCAATGCGCCGCGGCTGCTTCTGCCCACGATGCAATTTCGCGATCGCAAGGGTCTTTTCTTTGCCGGGCAACTCACCGGAGTGGAAGGATACGTCGGGAACATCGGCACGGGTTTGCTGGCCGGCTGGAATGCCGCGCGCGTTTTACAGGGGAAAGACGCGCTGGCTCCGCCGGAAGGCACAATGCTGGGTGCGCTCTGCAACTATGTTGCGACGGCCGAGGAGAAGCACTTCCAGCCGATGAAGGCCAACTTTGGTCTGTTGCCGCCCCTTCCGAAAAGGAAGATGGGAAAGCTGGAACGCAGCCGGTTGTTTGCCGAACGCGCCGGCAAGGAGTTCGAGCGGTGGCGGGCGGAGACCTCCAAATCGTGAATATCGTTCGATGTTTTTTTCTGCGCTTCTTGGTCGCAGGCGGGCTTGGGATGATGTTGGGCGGTTGCGCATCCTCCGGACCACGCACATTCTCCGGCGAGCAAGCCTTCAAACTGGCGTCGGAATTCGTGCAATTCGGTCCGCGCGTCAGCGGGACGGAAGCCGATCGCAAGGCCGGGGATTGGATCTTGAAAAAGTTGAAGCAGGATGGCTGGATGGCTGCAACCGACGATGGAACCTACATGGATACGCCGGTGCGAAATATCATAGGCCGCAAAGGGCAGGGGCCGGTAATCCTGCTGGGCGCGCATTATGATTCACGCCGTTGCGCGGATCAGCCGGACGGCGGGTGTTCCGCTCCGGTGCTGGGCGCGGACGACGGCGCTTCCGGCGTGGTTGTCCTCTTGGAACTCGCCCGCGTCCTCGATCTGGATTGGTCGCAGCATCAGGTTTGGCTGGCCTTCTTCGATGCGGAAGACAACGGCGATTTGGATGGTTGGAACTGGATCGTAGGTTCGCGCCAGTTCGCCTTGCTCGTGAAAAATCAGCTTGGCTCGGGAATCGATTTCCGGGCCATGGTTATTCTGGACATGGTGGCGGATGACGACCAGCAGTTCTATTGGGAGGGAAATTCCGACCCGGCGCTGCGGCGAGAGATTTGGGCGACGGCCGGAGATTTGGGATACGGGAAGGAATTCATTCCATCGTTGAAATATACAATGCTTGACGACCACATCCCCTTTCGCGACCTGGGTATTCCATCGGTCGATATCATCGACTTCGATTATCCCTACTGGCATACGACCGAAGATACGCTGGATAAAATCTCGGCCGCGAGCCTGGAACGGATCGGCCGGACGATTGAGGTCTGGCTGGAGGAGGGGGAGTAGAGTGCGGAGAGGATCATGCCGGAAATCTTTTCGGGAGGGGCGCGGATGACCGCATCCAAACTCATTTCCATTTTAATCACAGGGTTCCTGTTGCTGGCGGCTTTGATCGCAACCGCCGTCTTCTTCATGAGAATCCCGATTGCAGGCACAACGCTCGCCTTGGATTGGATCAGCATCCGGATCGGAGTAAAAAACTGGGATCTATTCTATGGCGCCGCAAGCGGTTTGCGGCTTCCCCCGTGGAGCGGTCTGCTCCTCGTACCGGCTGGAATGCTCCCGGTCCAGGCCGGATGGGGAGTGATCGCGTTCCTCACCCTTGCGGTTGTGCCGCTAAGCCTGCAGAGGGACCGGCCGGAAGGAAGAAAGTTCATCCTCGCGGCGCTCGCCCTGACGCTCGGCTTCCCGGTTCTCCGCACGATTGTCGACGGCAATGTCGAATTCCTGATCGTCGCCGGATTGCTTCTTTTGGAGGCCGGCATTCTTCGGAGGCAACCGGTTGTTTTTGTACTTGGAATATTGCTATCCGCCACAAAGGTGCAGGAAACTTGGATCCTTTTGCTTTTCCTCCCCCTTGTAGCAGGCAGGGCGTGGACGGCGCGAAAATGGCTGGAAACGATGGGTCTGTCGGCTCTGGTCGTCCTTCCATGCATGATATGGAAGGGGCGGGATTGGATCACTTCGGTGGTCACTTCGCAATACCGGGGCAGCATCATGGACAGTTCTCTCCTGAACACCGTCCAGCGGGGAGGCTTATCTGCGGGTGTGGCCGTCGGGCTTTGGGGAGTGCTCCTCCTGCTTACGGTTTTTATTGCCGCAAAATATTGCCGGGGATATTCGCGCGAGGCGATGGCCTTCTTTCTATCGGCGTCGTTGTTGCTGGCTCCCTATACGGCCGGTAATAATCTAATCGTGGTGTATGTTATCGGTGCGGTACCTTTGCTCCTGGCACGGCGCTGGGAAGGTGCGGTGCTTTTTGGGTTGATCAATCTCCCATACCTCTTCCTGCCCTTCCGGGATTTGATGTACTGGTGGAGCGCGCCGTACTGGACGCTGGTCCTGCTGGAATCCTGGATTCTCTTTGCGCTCCGGATGCGGGCGTTGAGACAGGTGGTCGGCGGCGGGGTCGGACGTTATAAAAAAATACCATCGAGCAGACCGGAATACAGGGCGGATAGATCGGCGAGCGTGCGGGAAGGTGCGCAGTGCGCACCCGTTTTGCTTGACACATCCGAAAGCCGCGGGGTAGAATATCTGCCTCGCCAATGGGCCTGTAGCGCAGTTGGGAGCGCGCTTCAATCGCACTGAAGAGGCCGAGGGTTCGAATCCCTCCAGGTCCACAGAAACGCGCGAAGGAAATGTAGCCGCGATCGACGATCGCGGCTACATTATTGACGCCGGGCTCCCTCCCGGTTAGAATTGCCTCCTATCGGGCCTGTAGCGCAGTTGGGAGCGCGTCTCAATGGCATTGAGAAGGCCGAGGGTTCGAATCCCTCCAGGTCCACTGGTGCAACAGTGGTCTTACAATTGCATACAAAAGGCGTAAAACCGGAGCAGTAGGCCATCCGCCAGAAAGCGGGGCGATATGATGAAAACCCCGCAAGCGTACGCGGACCGCACAGGCCGAACTCGCCGGCAAGTCCCAAGGAACGGTTCCTACGGGACGCGCACCTGAGGCGAACTTGGAGTAACCCCAGGCGGGTCAGCCCGATACAGCGCACGAGAGACCCCGCACATTGGGGTAATCAGGGTGGTACCGCGAATCCTCTTCGTCCCTGGCGAAGGGGATTTTTTAATTACCCCCCTCCTTCATTCTCCCCCAAATTCTACGAATTTAGGTGAGATCGGAAGGGGGTAGGAGGATCCCATGCCCGCATCGAAGAAAAACGCCAAACCTGGAAAGAAAGCAGCCGCCCGAAAACCATCCGCGCCGCCCAGGAATAGAAAGCGCGCCGCAAAGGTTGTCACGCGGAAGCGTCTTTCCGCGCCCAAACCTGCTGCTTCCAAAGTGATGGGAAAGTCCAAGGGCAAAGGCGGGGAATCCGCCGCGCGTAAATCCGAGGCCACCGCAATCAATCGAATGGTGCGTGCATTGAGAACCGTTGGACCCGCCGAGGGCCCGGCGCCTGCCCAACAGAAGGCTCCACCAGTCGGAGCGGACACGATCACGGAAGGCGGCATCTATCAGCCCGAGGTTCTGGAACCTAAGTGGCAGAAGCGCTGGGAGCAGGACGGCTTGTACCGGGCGGTGGTGGATCCGACGCTGAAAAAATTCTACGCGCTCACCATGCTGCCCTATCCGAGCGGCGACCTGCACATGGGCCATTGGTACGCGATGACGCCCTCGGACGCGCGAGCGCGCTTCATGCGAATGCGCGGATACAACGTGATGTTCCCGATCGGGTTCGACGCCTTCGGTCTCCCGGCGGAGAATGCCGCGATCAAGGTGGGGGTTCACCCCCGCAAATGGACCTACGCTAACATCGAGCGGATGCGCGCCCAGCTGCGGGCGATGGGCGCGATGTGGGATTGGACGCGCGAGGCGGTCTCCTCCGACCCAGAGTATTACCGCTGGACGCAATGGTTCTTCGTCCAACTCTTCAAGAAGGGGCTAGCCTATAAGAAAATGTCGCCGGTGGATTGGTGCCCGAACTGCAATACGACCCTGGCGCGCGAGCAGGTATGGGGCGACGACCGGCATTGTGAGCGCTGCGAAACACCGGTCATTAAGAAGAATCTCGACCAGTGGTTCTTTAAACTGACCAACTACGCCGAGGAGCTGTTGGATTTTTCCCACGCCGACTGGCCCGATCGGGTGAAGACGCTGCAGACCAACTGGATCGGGCGCAGCGAGGGAGCCCGGGTGATCTTCCGGACCGAGGCCGGGGATCCGCTTGAAGTGTTCACAACCCGCCCCGATACGCTCTGGGGTGCCACCTTCATGGTGCTGGCGCCGGAACATCCGCTGGTGGAAAAATTGACCGCCCCCGAAAACAAAGCGGAGGTCGAGACCTATGTGCAGCAGGCAGTGCGGCAAACAGATATCCAGCGCGAATCGGCAGATAAGGAAAAGACGGGTGTATTCACCGGCGGATTCGCCGTCAACCCCGTCAACGGCGTGCGCATCCCGATCTGGATCGCCGACTACGTGCTGATCACCTACGGCACCGGGGCGATCATGGCCGTGCCGGCCCACGACCAGCGTGACTTTGATTTCGCGATGAAGTACGGGCTGCCGATCCTGCCGGTGATCAACCGCACCGACGGGCTGACCAAATCCTTCGCGTTCGGGAAAACCATGCAGCCGGGGCTGGCCGATGCGTTGCGGGCGGAGGAAATTCCCTTTGAAGAGCGGCAGGGTTCCCTCTACATTAATATCCCCCCGGAAAAGATCGACCGCTATATCGAGATCGCCCGGGCACATCTCAATCCGTGCTGCTGGAACGAGATCGTCGGCACGCGCTGGGCATTCATCTTCCCGGACGGCGTTCGCACGTGGGATAGCATCGATTCCGAGCAGGAGATCCTGGCGCGCTGCCAGGAACTGGAGCCGAACGTCCGCGATAAGCGTTCGCTGATGGAAATGGTCTGGGCGGTGGATTTCTACCACGACGCGCTGTTTCACGACCAGCAAGGGGAATTGATCCATTCCGCGGAGTTCAGCGGTACGCCCGGCGCGGAGGGGGTGCGGAAGGTCTCTGAGTGGCTGGCGGCGCGGAATGCCGGTGGTCCGGCGGTTTCCTACCGCCTGCGCGATTGGCTGATCTCGCGCCAGCGTTATTGGGGCGCGCCGATCCCGATGGTTTACTGCCCCGTCCACGGCCAGGTACCCGTGCCGGAAGATCAGCTTCCGGTGCTCCTCCCGGACGACGTCGCCTGGAAACCCACCGGCGAAAGCCCGCTCAAGCTACATCCCACCTGGGCCAAGACCGTCTGCCCCGTGTGCGGCGGTCCGGCCGAGCGCGACACGGACACCATGGACACCTTCATGTGCTCTTCGTGGTATCACCTGCGCTATCTGAGCCCGAAGTACGACCGCGGCCCGTTCGATCCGGCCGAGTACGATTACTGGATGCCGGTCGACTGCTACACCGGCGGCATAGAGCACGCCACGATGCACTTGATCTACACGCGCTTCTTCCACAAGGCCTGCCGCGATATGGGTATCACGCGCGGGCCCGAACCGATGCTGCAGCTGCGCAATCAGGGGATCATCCTAGGCGAGGATTCGGAGAAGATGTCGAAGAGCCGCGGCAACGTGGTGGCGCCCGACGACTTGGTGAAGAAATACGGCGCAGATACCGTACGCGCCTACCTGATGTTCTTCGCCCGCTGGTCTCAGGGGGCGCCGTGGAACTCCCAGGGGATCGAGGGAACCCATCGCTGGCTCAACCGCGTATGGACCCTGTTGACACAGGCTCCCAGGAACACGTCCACCGATGCCGGGGAGCATGCGGACCGGATCCTCTCCCGGGCGATGCATCAGACCATCCGCCGGGTACCAATACTCTGTATAAATACCGGGAAACCTCCTTGTATGGGACGCCGGTCTGGGAGGAAGCGGCGGATATCCTGATGCTGATGATGTCCCCCGTTGCGACGCATATGGCCGAGGAACTCTGGCATCGGCGCAAAGGGGCGGGGACGGCCTCGATTCACCTACAGAAATGGCCGACGTTAGATCCGGCGCTTGCCGCGGAGGAAGAGGCCACGATTGTGGTCCAGGTGAACGGGAAGGTTCGCGAGCGGCTGCAACTCCCCATCGGGTCCGGCGAAGCCGAAGCCCGCAGGTTGGCTTTAGCAAGCGTTGCGGTGCAAAAATGGCTGGCCGGAAAAGAGCCGCTGCACGTGATCTACGTCCCGGATAAATTGATCAACCTGGTGGTGTGAATTCCAATCGTCGGGGCCGGCTGCAACCGGCTCCTTTCATTTATAATCATTACAACCTATGGATACCCATCCCAATCCCTACGCCGCAACCCCGGAAGATTTCATGCACCGGATCAGCCTTGAGCTAATGGGGGAGACCATGCTGCAAGCCGTCCTGGAAAAAACCGCCGCCGCAGCCCGGCAATTGACGGACGCCTCCTTCGTCGTGGTCGCGCTCCCCAAAGAAAAAGGAGAACCGGAACGGATCGCATCTTCGGGGGAGGATCCGGATTCCGGAGAAAGAATTTCTTCCTCCGTCCCCTGGCTGGAGATGCTCGCCGTTCTGTACCGGGAGGGAGGCACGCTCGCTTCCGCGGACCTATCGGCTGATCCGCGGTGCGCCGGCCTTTCCGCGGGGTGGAATCGGCTCCATTCCTTTATGGGTGCGCTAATGATTTCCCAAGGACAGATCCTGGGGGAAATCTGCCTGGCCGGAAAGGCGGGCGCCCCCGGATTCGAGACCGCTGAACAAAATGGTATTCAGCTCCTGGCGGCCTGGGCCGCGGCGGCGATCGAGAACTCCCGCCGTTACGCAAAGCTCCTTGAAGGCGAAAATGACCTGACCCGGAAGAACCAGGAACTGGCGATCTTCAACGACGTTTCCCTGGCCGCCAGCACCACATTGGAGCTGGAGGGAATCCTTGCCACAACGTTGGATCGGATGATGCTGCACTTCCATGCGCTCAACGGGCAAATCTTCCTCCTGGAGGAGGACGCCGGCGACGTGCGCATGGCCATGCAGCGCGGAGAATTTTCAGCATTCTATTGGGAGAAAGATGTTTTCTCCCTCGGCGAGGGACTGGTGGGGCGGGCGGCGGAGTCGAAGGAATTCCACATCGTGTCCGATCCGCCGCAGGAACCCGGCTTCGACGACGAAGCCTTCCGGGCCAACGGGCTGCGGATGCTGCTCGGAATCCCGCTCCTGTCCAAAGGCAGGGTGATGGGGGTGATGATGCTTGCCTCGACGGAGTTGGTGGAATTCACCCCCCGGCAGAAGGCGCTCTTCGAGGCGGTCGGGTT
>JBEKDW010000154.1:0-6409 GCA_050014155.1 Anaerolineales bacterium | reverse complement strand
GCAACCCGCGCCAGCAGGGAATCGGCCAGCAAGGGAATGTCGGCCGAGCGTTCGCGCAGCGCCGGCAGTTCGATGGGAAACGTGTTGAGCCGGAAGTAGAGGTCCTGCCGGAACCTGCCGCTTTCCACCATGGCGCGCAGATCGCGGTGGGTTGCGGAAACCAGCCGGATATCGGCCTGGCGCGGCTCCGCGGAACCGACGCGCCGGTACATGCCGGTTTCCAGCAGGCGCAGCAGCTTGACTTGTATGACAAGAGGAATGTCGCCGACCTCGTCGAGGAACAGGGTGCCCCCGCTGGCGGCCTCCACCAGCCCGACGCCGCGGGAAACGGCACCCGTAAAGGCTCCTCTTTCGTGGCCGAAGAGTTCGCTCTCGAATAGCGTCTCGGTGAGTCCCGAGCAGTCCACCGCAACGAACGGATTCTCCGCCCGGCGGCTGGCATCATGGATGGCTTTTGCCACGAGTTCCTTCCCCGTGCCGGATTCTCCCAGGAGCAGCACGGAGGCCTCCGAGGGGGCAACCCGCGCCACCATTCCCAGCATGCCTTGGAATGCCGCCGCGCGTCCGACCAGTCCTTGCGCATGCGATAGTCCGCGTGCCACTGCGACAGGCTCCATCTTCTCGATGAAGTACACGATGTCTCCTTCGCCGTCGCGGATCGGAGAGAGTTCGATGTTGACGTAAGCCTCTCCTTTCGGCGTCTGGTGAAGGTGCAGTACGCGCTCCCGTTGTCCGGAGCGAAGGCTTTGTTTCAGCGGACAGGTCTCCCCGGCCTGGTCGCAGGGTGCCGAGAAGTGGTGTGAAATATCGAAACAGGTTCGTCCCGCAATGACCTGGCTTTCGCCGACGCTTTGCCGATAGGCGGCATTTGCGGCCAGGACGCGGTATTGGCGGTCGCAGAGAATATGGGGTTCCGGCTGGGAATCGATGAACGAAACCAGTTCCGGAAGGCGGGGCGATTTCCAATATCGGCCGGAACTGCGGCAGCTCCCCGGTGATATCCGCCAGGATGCCATCTAGCTTAAGCGATTCTTCATCGGCGGTTCCGGACGCGGGTTCATTCAACAACCCCAACCAACGCCAACTTGGCTGGACGCCGGCTTTCGGAAGCAGCACCTGGTAGTAGCGCTGGGCGCGGCCCTCGCTGCTCACCAGCGTACCGGACTCTTCGGCAAATGTCGTGGCGGGGAGAATCAGATCCGCTTTTTCGGTCGTGGCATGCCGGGTATGGTCGATCAGGATTACGTGTTTGGCGAACTGCAGCGCGGCATCGACGGCCGCGGAGCTTTCCCGGCGATAGAGGTCGTTTTCGAGAACGACAACCGTATCCGCCCGCCCCTCCCGCAGTGCTTGAAAGGCAGACTGCAAATCGCCACCGCCCATCAGACCGAGGCCGAAGCTGTTGGCTTCGGGCTGCACCAACGAAAGCATGGCGGGATTTCCCCGGCGGCACAAGGCCCAAGCCACATTCGCGGCCGCCTGTAGTAACGCCTCGTTGCACTGTCCAGTACCAGACACAACCAGCGGCCGCTTGGCGGAAACCAATGTGGCGGCGATTTCCCCCGCCAACCGGTTGACCTCTTCCACAAGATTCGGCACAGCCGGCGAGGCTGGATCGATCTGATGTGCTATGGCAAATCCGAGCCTGGCCAGGTCGTCCGGCGCGGCATGATACGTCCGGCATGCCGCATCCTCGAGTTTGGTTTGGGCCGGCGTCGCCAGGAAGAGAGATTCCTTCTCATCCTGCACCAACTCCCGGATGGCAGCATCGCCCCAGGAAGGTAAGTCAAACGTTTTCGCGGCCGCATCGGCCTTGGGATGGACCAACTGCCGCAAGGCGAGCGCAAGAACGGGCGCCGTATTGGTGACGTCCTCGCCCAGCACAAGCGCTGCGTCCGCCGCGCGCACTTCTTTTAAAGAAGGAGAACGGGCCGGACCCGCCTGCAGGACCCGTAGCGCGGCGGCCGTCGTCCGGTAATCCTCCGCCGAAATTCCGAGGAAAAAGCGGTCCGGGCCCACAAGACGGCGCAAGGCGTAGTTCGCTTCCAGCGAGGCGCGCGGAGAACCGATCCCGATCACCCGCTCCCGGTCGCCAAGGTACGCAGCCGCCCGCCGGAGGGCGTCCGCGCGCTCTACCGGTTCGAGCGCGGCGGTCCGGTCGTCCCACCCCAGCGGCCGGCTCGTCCGGGAATCGCCGTTGACGAATTCGTAGCCGTAGCGTCCCCGGTCGCAGAGAAAATATCCGTTCACCTCGCCATTGTAGCGGTTGCGGATGCGGCGCAGTTCGCCGTAGCGCGAACCTGCGATCGTGTTGCAGCCAAGACCGCAATGCACGCAGATCGACGGAGCGGTCTGCAGGTCCCATTTGCGGGAATAGTGGCGCTTGAGGGTTTTATCGGTGAATACGCCCGTCGGACACACTTCCACCAGGTTGCCGCTGAACTCGTTTTCCAGCACCCCGTCTTCGGACCGCCCAAAATAAACGTGATCGTGCGCGGCTAGCGCGTCGAAATCGCGGCCACCGGCGTACTGGCGGTAGAAACGCACGCAACGGTAGCAATGGATGCAGCGGTTCATCTCGTGATTGACCAGCGGCCCGAGGTTCTGGTTGCGGAAAGTCCGCTTGGGAAAATCATATTCGCGGTGGACATGCCCGGTCATCACGGTCATGTCCTGCAGGTGGCATTCGCCGCCCTCATCGCAAACGGGGCAATCGTGCGGATGGTTGATCATCATCCATTCGATGATGGATGCGCGGAATTCCCTCGCCTCCGGATCGTCGATGGAGATTCGCACGCCGTCCGCGGCCGGGGTCATGCAGGACATCACGATCTTCCCGCGTGTGTCGTGCTCGTCCTTGAACTGTTTGACGGCGCATTGGCGGCACGCACCAACCGAACCCAACGCCGGATGCCAGCAGAAATACGGCACGTCGAATCCGAGGCCGAGGCAGGCCTGCAGCAGGTTCTGCCCGTCCTTCACCGTGTACGGCCGATCGTCGATGTAGATCACCGCCATGGATTCAGCTCCAAGGGCACCGCTTTTCCCGGATGTGGCGTTCAAAATCCTCGCGAAAATATTTCAGCGCGCTTTGCAGCGGCTCCATCGCGCCGGGCGCCAGCGCGCAGAAGGTGCGTCCCGGCCCGAGCAGCCGGGTGTGCAGCGTCAGCCGGTCGAGATGGGAGGGAAGACCGCGCCCGGCCTCGATTTCACGCAAGATTTTCTCGGTCCAGGGCAACCCCTCGCGGCAGGGAGTGCACCATCCGCAGGATTCGCGCGCGAAGAACAGCTCCAAGTTGTGCACCATCCCGACCGGGCAAGTTTTATCGTCGAGGATGATCATGGTTCCGGTTCCCAGCCGGCTGCCGGCTTTTTCCACCGACGAAAAATCCATGCGCACGTCGAGATGCTCCTCGGTGAGGAAGTCGGTGGACGCGCCGCCGGGCAGCAGGGCGCGGAAACGCACACCATCCCGCATTCCGCCTGCATGCTCCTCGAGAATTTCCCGGATCGGCGTCCCCATCGGCAGCTCCCACAACCCCGGCCGCTTCACCTTGCCGCTCGCGCCGTAAAGTTTCGTTCCGCCGTCGTCGGTGAAACTGAGCTTGCGGAACCAATCGGCGCCGTTGCGGACGATGTGCGGGACGTTGCACAGCGTCTCGACGTTGTTGACGATTGTGCCTTTCCCCCACAGGCCGCTGGTTTGCGGGAACGGCGGCCGGGAGCGCGGGATGGCCCGCTTTCCCTCCAAGGCGTTGAGCAATCCGGATTCCTCGCCGCAAATGTACCGCCCAGCGCTGACGTGCACATACAGCTCGAGGCGGTAGGACGATCCGAGAATATTCTTCCCCAGGTAGCCGGCCTGATAGGTTTCGGCGACGGCTTTGCGCAGGGTGCGCTCGGCCTGTTTGTATTCCTCCCGCAGAAAAATGTAGGCCGCCTCGGCCTGGATTGCATACGCGGCGAGGATCATGCCCTCGATGAGTTGATGCGGATCGCCCTCCAGAAGCACGCGATCCTTGAAGGTGCCCGGCTCCATTTCGTCCGCATTGGCCACCAGGTATTTGGGGCGCAGCGCCGTCTCCCCCATCGGAACGAAGCTCCACTTCGATCCGGTCGGGAAGCCCGCCCCGCCCCGTCCGCGCAGATTGGAATCCTTCACGATCCCGGTCACCTGTGCCGGGGTCAGGTCGCGCAGCGCCTTGCGGACGGCCTCGTATCCTCCGGACCGTTCGTACTCCGCAAGGTCCGGCGCGGGCTGCCCGGGTTTGATATTGCTGGTCAGCGGACGTTCCATCCAGCTTTCTCCGTTTGTTCCGACATCCGGGATCCGTTTATGGATACCGGGAAAGAATCCCGTCGATGTTCTCGGAATTCCAGTCGGCGATCAGACCGTCGTCGATCATCAGCGCCGGCGCGTGTTCGCACACGCCGAGGCAGGCCGACGGCAGCAACGTGAAGCGGCCGTCGGCGGTGGTTTCCCCCAGCCGGACGCCGAGCGTTCCGGTCAAAGCGCTGCAGACTTTCTCGTATCCCATGATCCAGCAGCTGACGCTATCGCAGATCCGGATGATATGACGGCCCACCGGCCGGCGGAAGATGACCGGATAGAAGGTCGCTACCCCGTCGAGTTCCTCGGGGGTCATCTCGAGATACACGGCCACGTCCCGCAGAGTTTCATCGGAAATCCATCCGCGACGGCGCTGGACGATCTTCAACGCATCCACGCAGCCCGATTGCTTCTGTGGATAATGCGCTAGATCGGTTTCCAGTTCGCGGATCTCTTCGGATGTCAGCATTCGGCTCTCCGGGTTACCTCAGCGGTCCACATCCGCCAGCACGAAATCCACGCTTCCCAAAATCGCGATCAGATCGGCGATTATCAGGCCGCGGCTGATCAGCGGAACCATCTGGATATGCGGGAAGGAGGGCGCGCGGATGCGCGCGCGGTAGGCGTGAATTCCGCCATCGCTGATCAGGTAATAACCGTTGTTGCCCTTGGTTGCTTCGATCCCGGCGAACGCTTCGCCGGCCGGGATCACCGGCCCCCAGCTGACGCTCAGGAAATGGGCGATCAGGGTTTCGATGTCGTGCATCGTGCGTTCTTTGACCGGCGGCGTGGCGAGGGGATGCGCGGATTTATACGGACCGGCGGGCATATTCTTGCGGCACTGCTCGATGATCCGCAGGCTCTGGCGCATCTCTTCCACGCGTACCACTGCCCGGTCGTAGCAATCCCCGTTGGCGCCGACGGGAATATCGAACTCGAACTGGTCGTACCCGCCGTACGGGCGCTGCTTGCGGAAATCCCACCCCAGTCCGGTCGAGCGCAAACCCGGCCCGGTCATTCCCCATTCGATTGCCTCCTCGCGGGTGAAGGCGCCGATCCCCTGCGTGCGTCCTTTGAAAATCCGGTTTTGGAGGACCAGCATGTCGTATTCCCGCAGGCGCGCCGGCATATAGCGCAGGAAATCTTCCACCAGCCGCTCCCACCCCTGCGGCAGATCCTGGGCCACGCCGCCGATCCGGAACCAGCTCGGGTGCATCCGGCCGCCGGTGATGGCTTCGACGATATCGAATATCCGTTCACGGTCGTTGAAGGTGAAGAATACCGGCGAGAGCGCGCCCAGATCCTGTGCCAGAGTCCCGTACCAGACCAGATGGCTGGCGAGCCGGAAGAATTCGGAGAGCATGATGCGGATCACTTTGGCCCGGTCGGGAACGTCGACCCCGGCCAGCTTTTCCACGGCCAGGACATAGGCGAGGTTGTTCATCGACCCGCCCAGATAGTCGATCCGGTCGGTGTAGGGAATGTAGGTATGCCACGTCTGGCGTTCGGCCATCTTTTCCGCACCGCGGTGGTGGAATCCGATCTCCGGCACGACGTCGAGAATTTCCTCGCCGTCTAGCTGTAGCAGAAAGCGGATTACGCCGTGCACGCCCGGATGGTTCGGGCCGAGGTTGAGGAAGAGGTACTCGGAATTTTCGCCGCGCGGCTTCATCCCCCACTCCTCGGGATGAAACCGCAGTGCCTCCTGCTCTCGGTCCACGCGTTCGGCGGACATTTGGAACGGGCCCATCTCGGTTGCGCGGGCCGGGTGTTCCTTGCGCAGGGGATGTCCTTCCCAGGTGGGTGGCATGAGGATGCGCCGCAGGTTGGGATGGCCATCGAATTTGATCCCGAACATGTCCCACACTTCGCGCTCGTACCAATTGGCGGCGGGGAAGATGTTCGTGACGCTCGCGGCGGTTGGGTATTCTCCCTGCAGCGCCGCCTTGATGCGCACGTCGGCGTTTCGTTCCAGCGACAGCAGGTGATACACCAGCGTGAAGTCGCTCTCCGGCTGGCCCTCGCGGTGTACGCGTTTCCGCTCGTCGATGGCGGTCAGCACCATTTGGTTTTCGCCCG
>JBEKDW010000153.1:0-6468 GCA_050014155.1 Anaerolineales bacterium | reverse complement strand
CACCTGCGAACCGTCCTCGCTGCGGGAGATACTGCTCGAAATTGCGGCGGCGCCGGCCGGAGACGGGGCGAGGGGTGTGATCGTATCTTCGCCGGACTCTCCGCCGCTCTCGACCGAGAGGGAAAGATCGGCGGCCATATTTTCAAGATTTCCCCAGGCGTCGGCCATATAGCGGCGGTTGAGCGCGCGAATTTCCTCCCGATCGGTTAGCGATTGGCCATTCAATCGGGCCATCTCTAAACCGTGGGCCAAGGTTTGCGTGATGCCGCGCAGCGTCAGAATGTCGGAATCATCGAACGCGTTGGCCGACGCGGATTGAATGTCCAGCACGCCCAGACAGCGGTCTCCGATCAGCATCGGGAGCGCCAGTTCGGATTGTCCCGTGGAAAGCGGATTATTCTTCTCCATCGCGAGCGTCCCCTCGGAGAAGATCCGTTTCTGGGAAGCGGATTGGGCGGTGAGCGAAGCGGATTCTTCCGGTAATCGATACCCTCTTACTACCATCCTTTGCACTTCAGGCGTGGAGGCAGCCCGCAGAACGAGTTGCGGGCCGGGATCCTCCCATAGGAAGATATACGCGGAGGAGAGATTCAAGCGCTGGTGGAGCACATCGACGATGGATTGCAACAGGATCAGCGGTTTCCGCTCGGCTCCGGCAGCCATCGAGGTTTCCGCCAGCGTCCGTAGTTGGATGATCCGTTGATCGAGCAACAGGTTATTTTCGGAGACCTGGTGAGTCAGCTCGCCGTTTTCCTTTTGCAGCGTATCCGTCAGTTGCTTCTGCTCCCCGAACGAAGTCCGAATCTCGCGGTTGTAAATGGACGAGATCGCCACCAGCACAATCAGCCCCAGACCCAAGGTCAAAGCGTCCGGCCAAAGTGTGTTCGCCGGCAGTTGGGCGTTGGAAGGATTGAGCGCACCCGATTGTTGCAGTGCTCCCACTAGAATTTGCGCAGCCATGCTCAGCACGGCGAACAGGATCCCGCTCTGCGTGCTGATGAGGATGCTGGCCGCCAGGACGGCCATCGCGTACCCGATATACGTGGCGTGTCCCAGGCCGAGGGCGATGGATCCGTAGATCATCGCGAGGAAAATGACGCTGACGGTAAGATAAGCGGCGGCGCGAAGGAGGCCCCGCCGGGCGAGGATCAACGCGAGAAGATAAACCGGTTGCACCAGAATTCCGGCAACCACACCCTCCCATGGGCTGCCGTTGAGGAGGACAAGCGCCAAGCTGATTACGGCAAAGAGGCCGCCCGTCAGAGAAAGCACGCCGAGCACAATATAAAACAGGCTTTCCTGCCGGGCTTGATCCGAATCTTTGGAAACGGGAGGCAACCAACGCTTCACTCGGTCCAACATTTTTTTGCCCTATTCCCTTATCCAGCGGCGTTCGGTCGATGAAAAAAGGCTTCCGATTTTGGCGCCGCAATTACCAATCGGTCGCAGGGATTTCCGTCCCCCCTCGATCTATCCGGTCACTTTCCATTTCCCTGCCATGGTCTTTTTTCCGGGAGCCCTTTTACGATTGCTCGGGGTTCTCTCCTCCGTTGTTCCCTGCCTCGGGATTAACGGTTTCGGTCAAACCGATTTTGATGCTTGCCCGGCGGGCGCCCAGCGCCCGGCTGAGCTCACTGGCGGTCGTGGTCAGAATGCCTTGCATGTCCACCGAGCGGCGGATGCGGCTGGTGATTTCAAACAGGAGGTGCTCGCGTTCCGCCGCGCGGCGGGTCTGGTCGAACAGGCGGGCGCTTTCGATGGTGGCCGCCACTTGCAGCGCGAGCAGATTGGCCAGTTGGGATTCCTCGGTGGAGAAGAGCCTCTCCGACGACATTCGGCTCAGCAGCAGACCGCCGATTGTGCGCCCGGTCCATTGCAGGGGCAGGGCCAGCGCGGTGCGGATGCCCGCCTGCGCCAAGGAGCGCGAAAGCGTGCCGGTGCTAGCGGGCGTGTATTTCACCGCTAGGTTGGTCGAGAGCGCCTCTCCGATCACGTCCTGTCCGTAATGTGCGACCAATCCGGTCAGATGTTTGAGGTTCGGTTCGCATGTGCACATTTCGACGCGCACTTCCTCCGGACCGGAGGGGAATGCGATCGAGACGCAATCCGCGCCCGAGACGCTGCGCACGCGTTCGAGCGCCGACCGCAGCAGGGTATCCATATCGCCGGCCGGCGGGCCCGCCATGCCGATGGCTTCCTCGTAGAGGTGGCGCAATCGTTCACGTTCCTGGGTAACTTGTTCAAACAGCACCGTGGAGGACATGATTGCGGCCAGCGAGCCGGCGACCGTACCCAGAAGCGTCACGTCGTCTTCCGAGAAGGCCGCCACGTGCTGGCTCTGAATGTCCAGTACGCCGAGCAATTCGTCGCGGTGGATCAGCGGCACGACCAGTTCCGACTGGACGTCCGAATCGATCATCAGGTAGCGCGAGTCGGTAGCGGTATTGGCGACCAGCGACGGTTGTTTGTTGACCGCAACCCAGCCCTGCACACCTTGCCCGAACGGCACGCGCATGGATTCCACTTCGCGCGAGTTGAACCCGGAATGGGCGCGGACGACGAGCGCATCCTGTTCCGGACTGAGCAGGAAGATCGCAATGCGCGCTCCGTTCATGGTGACCCGCAAACCCTGAGCGGCGCTGAATAGGGCGTTGTCGAGCGTGGTGCTGGATGCGGCTGCCGTCGTCACCTGATAGAGCGAACGGTGGCGGGCGAGATAATCGCGCGTCGTGGAGAACAGGCGGGCGTTTTCCACCGCGATGGCGATCTGGTCGGCAATAACCTGGAGAATGGTGATGTCGTCGGTGGTGAACGCATACGGGGTCGTGGATTGCACGTCCAGCGCTCCGATCACCGTCTCGCCGATGCGGAGGGGAATTCCCAATTCTGCGCGCGTCGCTGGAAGCAGCGGGTTGGCTTGATGCATCGGATCGGCCGTTACATCGTCCGACACGCGCGGGCGGGCATTCTGCGTAACCCATCCGACAATCGATTGGGATCCGACCCCCAACTTGTGGCCGCGGGCTTTCATTTGCCTTCCCGCTTCGCCGGTGGATTCACGCAACAGGGCGAATTTCCGTTCCTCATCCATCAGGAACACCGAGGAATGATAGAACCCAAACCGCTCGCGGATCAGATTGATCGAGTGGGAAAGCAGCCGGTCCAGATCGAGGAGGCCGATGGTCTCGCGGGCGATTTCGGCCGCGGTTTGCAGCTGAACGGCCTTCCGCTCCGAATCTGAAAGCAGTGTGGAAGTGCGGATGGTCGAGGCGATTTGGGTGGCGATGGTCGTCATCAGCCGGAGGTTGTTTTCGTTGAAACGGGTCTCCGGATGGGATTTGCCGGCCCGGTACATTCCCGTCTTCATCAGTGCGAGCTCTTCTTCCGAGAGCTCGGCTTCCTGGCCGGAATCCTGAAGAACGAGAACGCCCACGACCTGATTGGCGCTCACCAGGGGAATTCCCATCCAGGCCTTCGGAATTGGGCTGGAAAGACGCACTCCCAGCGCGGAAGCGCGCTCCTCGATATTTTCCGTCAGCATGAGCGGTTGGGCATTGCGCACAACCAATGAGAATAAACTCTCCCCCAGGGGCATTGGATCCAGCGTGGCGGATTCGCCGTGGAGAAACGCATAGGGGAATGTCAGCAGGTCGCGGCCGGGTTCGTACAATGAGATGATCACGTCCAGATCGCCCATGGCGGATCGGATTTGCTCATGGACGATTTCGAATAGTCCCTGGATGTCCAGCGCCTGGGAAATCGATTGGCTGATCCGGTTGAGGGTGGCCAACTCGTTCAGCCGTTCGGTTGTGGTATGGAGCAAATCGAGCCGCTCGAGGGCGGAGATGATCGATTCCGCAATCGGGGTGAGTGGCCGGATGTTGTTGGGGGTGATCGCGTTTTCATCGCGCGAGGCCAACATCAGCGCCCCGAGCATCCGGTCCCCTTGCCGCAAGGGGAGGAAGGCGACGACTTTTCCGCCCACCGTCTCAAGGTATTGCCGGATGCCCGACGGAAGACGGACCAGACCGCCTTCCAGTTTGGCAACCACCGGGGCGGTGGATGGGATTAGGTGCGAAAACGTATCGGGAGTTTCGTTAATCTCGGCCACCGGAGCCTGCTCGGCCTGCGGATTGACCGGATCGTAGAACCCGGCAATGGGAAGCGTAGTCGTGCCGCTTTGTAGGATCGTCACGATGTACGGCGTACCCTTCAGACCATCGATGACCGCCTTGTATATTTCCTCGGGGTTGGTGGCCATGGAGATCAACCGGCCGATGCGGAACAGCTGTTGGGAAACTTCTTGGCTTACCCGCGCTGCCTCGAGGTTTTGAGCGTTTTGAACGGCGGAACCGGTCTGGTCGGATATCGATTGCAGAAGGTCGACGTCCTCCGAAGAGAATCCATTGGAGGATATGGAGTGGACGTCCAACACTCCGATCGTCCGTTTGCCGATTCGGATCGGGACCGCCACCTCCGACCGGGTCTCGGGTAGGAGGTCGTTGCGGATGTACATCGGATCTTCGGAAACGTTTGCGGCGAGATGCGAGCGTCCCGCCTGGGCGACCGAGCCGATAATGGAATAGGAACCAAGCGGGAAGCGGTTGTTCTGCGCTTTAAGTTTTTCGCCGACGGCACCGGTCGCATCGCGTAATACAGCAAACTGGCCCGCTTCGTCTACAAGGTAAATCGCGCTAAACTCAAAACCCAGCCGGTCCTTGACCAGATTAACCACGATCCGCAGAGTCTCGTCGAGTGTGGAGACTCCGGATAAGGATTGGATCAACTCGGCGGAGACCACCACCTTACGGGTGGACACTTGGCTGCCGGTTCCAATGAGTTGGGTTACCTCCCGCAGAGAACTGATCAGACGGTTGAGCGATGTGGCTAGGGAGACGAACTCCGACGTCCCGTACACCGGGATCTGTTCTTCGGTGTGCCCGGCCGCAAACCGGTTGACGGCGGCGGCCAGGTTTGTGGTGGGGCGCACGATGAAGAACACCGCTTGCGCCACGGCAACCGCCATGGCCAGCAGGATGGCGATCAGGATTAAAACGATAATGGTCGAAAGGGCGTTCAACGGAGCAAAGGCGCTGGATTGATTCCTTTCAATCAGGATCTTCAGCGCGGAAGCGGTTGTGGAAGATGTTCCCGAGATGTTATACAAAGAAAGCGTTTGGGAATACCCGATCACGGGTCGACCCGCGATATCAGTGTATTCGGAAACGGCGCCGGTATTTGTGGGAACCTGGCTGCTGGACGGGATCACTTGTATATTCGTCAACGTGTCCTGGGAAGGATTCATCTGTGTGAAAGTCGAATCGTTAAGGGTCAACAGTATTAAATCGGCATTCCGATTGTTTAAGGGATTATTCAGAATGGCAGTCAGGTCTTGGATTTTTAGGACCCCGACCAGAACCAGACCCGTTGGATTGGCCCCTACCTGCAATGGAGAACCTGCGAGAACAGCTAATTGGGACGGGCTTAAGATTCCGTTGCTGGGAAGTACAACCGAAAACGGAAGGGTCCAATCCTTAACCGTGGACAGGGCATTTTCTCCCGACAGGGATTGGTTTATCCATGCGGCATTCGTCGACGCGATGATTCCATTGGTCGTCGAATCCACGACGACAAACTCGGAAAAAACGGATCCCTTCGGTTGTACTTTATATACGGCATCGAAAAACGACGTTATGGACGAACCGGAAGACGTTGCGGACTTTAAATCGCCGGCCGCCTGGACAACCTCGGCGGTGCTGCTGATGGTTTGAATTTGAGTCAATCCGTTGGTCTGCCATTGACTTACTTTCGGATTGAGGCCTTGGTAAATTCCCTTGAGATCGGAGCCGGCGGTTTGAACCAGTGAATTTCTAGCCTGCGAATACCCGAGATATCCCAGGAGAAGGGGCAGAATTAAAAATGGCAGCAAAATCCCAATGAACGCCGCCGACATGTTGCGCGGCACCAGAAGGTTGACTATTGGGTTCGACCGAATTCCAGCTCGTTCAGCCATACCCGAACGCTCCTAAAGGGATAATCCCTTGTTATGAATACTCCCAGACCGGATCCCCTTGCAGCATCCGGCGAACCTGGTCGGGGAACCGATCGGGATCCAGCGGTTTGCCGATAAATCCGTCGAACCCGGATGAACGTGCGCGGTTTAACTCATCCTGGCTGGCATTCGCTGTAACCGCGATGACGGGGATCTCCTTGTATAGGGAGGTCCGGATTTTTCTCAGCGCCTCGTAACCGTCTTCATAGGGGAGGCGGATGTCCATCAGAATGAGGTCCACCCGGGGCAAGGTGTGTGCATATTCGACGACTTCGTACCCCGAGGTTTTCCACTCGCAATGAATGCCCAAATACGCCAGCATCCGCGCCATGAGCACGAATGGCGCGTGTGGGAGAAAGTGAAGTTGCCGAAAGGCCGCAAGCTCATTCCCGGCGTCTGGCAGGGTGAACCATCGA
>JBEKDW010000152.1:0-6531 GCA_050014155.1 Anaerolineales bacterium | reverse complement strand
ATTAGTAAGATATTTGTTAATCCATGCAACAATTTATTAAACAAATTAGTACGTGAAAGGTCGACAAGGCTCAGCGAGAAAACGGTTAATTAGCATTTCTTTTTTCCTGCTAAAATGGTAATTGGAAAGCGGAAGCGGCCAAGCGCCCCCGCCCCCCGGAGCAATCACCACCCGTTTTTTGGGTGGTGATGAATTGCGCAGGGGGGTGAGCCGCCAGCCGTTGGGCAACCGTAGATAATATATTTCCAGAAGGAAAACGGCAACATCCATGAATATTGCCGTGCGTCGAATATTAATTGGCTACCGTTTGAAAGATAATAATTATGCCAAATATGCATGAATCGTTACTTGTAGTAAAAAGGAGAATAAATGGCTGAAAAGAAGAATTATTTCCACACGATACGAATATTGGGTGAAATTGTTTTGAGTGGTGTATTGCTAATATTGGCGGTCTTCCTGTTCAACCTGCTTGTCAAAGAAACCTTTTCGAAGTACACCAACTGCACTTACCTGATTGTCACTCGATTGGGAATGGATCCCTTGTTCTGCAATGGGAACTCCGTAAAATTCTTGGGTACCACTATCTTCACGATTCCAGGCTTGAAGGGTGTGATGGATCCACAATTAGAATTGGTCCGATCGATCATTGCCTGGATCGTGGTCATCTTCTTTACCTTGATCAGTTTTTGCCTAACCATTATCATCGTAAATTTAGAATCCTTAGTCAGGCTGGTAAGTTTCAACAAAGAGGAATGGAAAAAGTTCATGGCCAGCGCACGGATCTGGCTTTTTCTTTTTGTTGGATTTTGCTCGGTATTTTATTTCATTGTCATAAAGTAGATTTGTCCTTCAATAAAGTTGCCTGATATGCAAGATGGTAGTAATATGAATTAATCAAAAACAGAAATAATAGAATATGAATATTTACGGTTGCCCAACACGCGGCTGCAGCCGACCCCCCGCTCGCGAAGTCATCGCGCCGGGGGCAAGCTGAGCCGCCAGCCGTTGTTAAGCTTTCTCCAAGAAGCGCATCCTATCTTCCCCGCCCACAAGGTGACTTTCAGGTTCAATCCATGTATAGTTATTAAAACAACCGCGCCGGGGATGAGCTTCCGAAGCCGGAGTGCGGGCCCGCTTTCGCCTACCCAAGGAGGTGAAAAATGAAAGATACAGTCCGGCAAGTGCTGGTAGTGCTTTCCGTATTAGCCACGCTCGCGGTCAACGCCCTGGCCGAAGCCCTGCCTTTCAACGGATTGAGCACCGCGCAAATCTCGGACCGGTTCCACATATTTTTCGTCCCAGCCGGGTACGTTTTCTCAATCTGGGGCCTCATCTATATCGGCTTGATCGCCTACGCCGTGTTCCAGGCGCTTCCCTCGCAGCGCGAGAACCCCGCCCTGCGCCGGACCGGGTATCCGGTCGTCGTCAGTGGGCTGGCCAATATGGCCTGGCTCTTTTTATGGCATTATCTGCAATTCCCGCTGACACTGTTGGTCATGCTGGCGCTGTTGGCGGTCTTGATCGTCATATATCTGGAACTCGGAATCGGCCGAACGAAAGTCTCCGCCGCCGAAGCCTGGGCGGTCCGCGTGCCGTTCAGCATTTACCTGGGATGGATCACCGTTGCCATCATCGCGAACGTGACCGACGTCCTGTATTATTGGAATTGGAACGGGTTCGGGATCAGTGCGAGGAATTGGACACTGGTCCTCTTTGCGGCGGTCCTCGTGATCGCGGGGCTCATGAGCTTGACCCGCCGCGACGTCGCCTACAACCTAGTCATCGTCTGGGCGCTTGCCGGGATTGCCGTGAAACAGTCGGCGGCAAAGTCCATCGTCGTGTCCTCCCTGGTCACAGCGCTCCTCGTTCTCGCCGTACTGGTATACAGCCTTTATCGAAAAGGATCGGCGAAAACCGGTTCCTGATGGCCAAGATCATCCGCGCCGGTCTCATCGCCGTCCTGTTCCTGCTGGCAATCGTGCTGGCCGGTCCTTTCCTTGTTCCGGTACCCCCATTAAAGGGAACGGTTCCCCCGAAGCAATTGGCCGATCCGGACAGCCGGTTCGTGGAAATCAACGGATTGGACGTTCATTACAAAACGGCCGGGACGGGGGATCCGGTTTTCATCCTGCTCCACGGTTTCGGAGCCAGCCTATATTCCTGGCATGCCGTCATGGATCCGCTGAGTAAATATGGAACCGTGTTCGCGTACGACCGACCGGCCTTCGGTCTGACGGAAAGACCGCTGAAGTGGAAAGGGCTCGACCCGTACGGCCCCGAAGCCAATGTTAATCTTCTCCTCGGGCTGATGGATCATTTCCAAATCCGGCAGGCCATCCTGGTTGGAAATTCCGCGGGAGGAACCGTCGCGATGGATTTCACGCTCGCCTACCCGGACCGGGTGCGGGAATTGGTCCTTGTCGATCCGGCGGTCTACTCGGGGGGCGGTTTACCGGATTGGATCCATCCCCTGCTCGGCACACCCGAAATGAATCATATCGGACCGCTGATCGCCCGTCAGATCGAAACGAGTGGACCGGATTTAATCCGTAAGGCCTGGCACGATCCTTCCAAGATCACTCCGGAAATCATGGCGGGATATACCAAGCCCCTGCGTGCCGAGAACTGGGATATCGCGCTCTGGTTTTTCACCGTCGCCGGCCACGACATCGGTCTGACCCGCCACCTGCAGGAATTCGCTCCGCAAGTCTGGGTAATCACCGGGGATGACGACCGGATTGTGCCGACGGCGCAGAGCGTGCGACTGGCCGGGGAAATTCCCGGCGCCCCGCTGTTCGTTATAAAGGATGCAGGCCACGTTCCGCAGGAGGAGCAGCCGGCCCTTTTTATGCAGGTTCTTTACAACATCGTTAAAGTGGCGAACTGTTGTTGACCGCCAAGCCATCCCATGATCCGACGAAAGAATAAAAAAAGACCCCTCCGGATTACCGAGGGGTCTTTTGGTTTCTCCCTGCGTTACTTATTCAAATAGGCCTGCAGGGCCTCTCTTCCAACCCGATAAGAATTTCCGATCTTCTTGGCCTTGAGGTCGCCGGCGTTGATCAGCGCCAGGACGTCATCCTCGCCGACTTTGAGAATGCCGGCTACATCCGATACGGTCATCACGTCGGACATCGCGGCGGCCGCGGCGCTGCCCGCCACGCCCCCCGTCCGGGCTGCGCCCTGCTGAAGCGCCTGGCCCATCACCTGGCCGATGCTCATCCCGGCTCCGATGCCGGCCGTGAGGCCCGCGCCGCCGCTGGGATTCTGTGCCGCATCGCGCATGGCGTCGGCCGCTTGTAACTGGGTGTACGTAGCCATATCGAGCATGCCCATCGCGCGCAGTTCCTCGGCGCTTTTTTCGGAGGGTTTGAGGTTTTCGATGTAAAACGATTTCAGCGTCAATCCGATCGCCTGGAAATCATCCTGCGCCTTGGCGCGCACGCCTGCTCCGATTTCCTCGGTCAACGAGATCAGGGAAGGAACATCCTTCTTGGATGCCGTTTCTCCGAGGAGATCCTGCAATTTGGATAGCAGAATGGCACGCAACCGTCCCTGAATGTCCGCCGTGGCGTAGGTGCCGGTGGTTCCCACGATCTGGGCGACGAACTGCTGCGGATTGGACATCTGGAACGAGTAGGCGCCGAATCCCTGCATCAACGCCACGCCCAATCCCATGCCGGGATTGCGGATGATGATCGGCTGCGCCGTTCCCCATTTCTGATCGGCGAATTCCTTCATCGAGACGAAATACACTTCCGCCGTGAAGGGCGTGCGATCGTTGAACGCCTTGCCGATCAAGTCGACGATCAGCGGGACGTTGGCGGTGGTGATGGTGTGCCGGCCGGCGCGGAAGGTATCCAGCGCCTTGCCGTCGCGGAAGAACACGGCCGCCTGCGCCTCGCGGACGATAACCTGCGAACCGATCCGGAAATCCCCGAATCCGCTTTCGGGAAAACGATGGACGATTTCATCGCGCATCTCGTCCGGATATTCAACGACATCGAAGATTCTTGCCATGGGTTTCTCTCCCGGCGGGGAAGACGTCCCCGCATCAGATCGCCGGCCGCGGAGGCCGGAGGATGGAATGGACGATTACTGGCTGGCTGGGGCGCTCGAGCCCAGGATCAATTCGTTGCGCCCCTGAAACGCGTCGATCGCATCTTGGGCCAGCGTGGCCACGTTCCGGATCGCGGCGGGTAATCCGTCGGACCCCATCGAGGAAGCCACGTTGTCCACAGCAGCCGACAGCTGCACCGCGCGGTCTAGCAGCGAAGCGTCGAATTGATAGATCTTGACGAGTTCCGTCTCATTGACCTTGATCGCATCGAAGAAACCGGCATAGCCGTACGAAGCCGTGCGAACCCGGTCGATGAACGTCCGGAGCTTAATTGCGGCGGCTTCGAGATCATCCACCGCTTCGATCGATCCCTGGTTGATCAGATTTCGTTGGAGTTCCGAAATCCGCGACCATTGCTGTTCAAACCGGGCGGCGACCGTCTCGCGGAGAAGCTTATCCGCGTCGCGGCGGGAGTTCCGGTCCACGTAACCTTTGAACCCGGGGATGGCGGCGCCGATCTTTTCGATCAAGTTCCTGCTGTCGGTGATTCTCTGAAATAGGTCTGCCATGCGAAACCTCCTTGCATGCGCTTATTTTTTGCCCGGTGGTGCTTGCCGCCTTATTATAGGCCACTTCCTCCCTCGCGCAAGATTAACGGTTCGGTAGGAGTGGTCCCAGCGGCGAAGCGATCCGGGCATCAATAACAATATACGCGGAAAACAGTTCCAGGGTTCATCCGGACCAGGTACGACTCCACTGGAAAGGAACTTTTCCCCACTCCGGAACGGCGCCTTTTTCAACTTGGACACACGAAAGTGTGGAAGCAACGGGTGAGATAAAGTATCGGCTGATGATCCGGTGTGTTTTTCTCCCGTTGCCGGCCGGACCGTCGAGTGGATTGCGGGCGCTCACCAGGGTTTGGAAGTTGGCTGCCTGCCGATCAACCGTCGAACGCTATACCGCCTGGTTGGCCCGAGGGGAATTCTCCGACCCGTATCGGCTAGAAACACCTGCGCCAATTGCCGTCCGCGGTCGATTAAGTTTTCGGCTTGGGTGAAATCCCACGGGCGGACCGATCCTGCATCCAACGGAAGGAAATGCACCCGGACGCCCGCCTGCCGGGTCCATTCCAATTGATTGGCCGTCAGTTGGCCGATCATCGCGCCCAGGGCAAATCCGGAAATGTTAACAATTCCGGAACCCTCCATCATGACGAAATCCCCCTGGATATTCATCGCCAGGATTTCACTGGCGCCATATTCCACCGCCACGCGCAACGGTAAATTGGCGGCAAGGCCGCCGTCGAGGTACCGCCGCGAACCGACTTTCCAAGGCGGAAAATACGGAGGCATTGCGGAGGTGGCCATCGCTCCGTCCAGCAATCGGTCGTCGCGGCGCTCCCCGAAGGTCCGGACCAGGCCGGCGGGATATTCCACCGCCAGGGTAAACGCCCGCTCTCCCGTCTGGTCGTAAACGTCGCCGAATGTCGTGCATCCTTTGGGTAAATTCGAGGCGATGAATTCGGCGACGGGTTCAATGGGAAACAAGCTTTCCATCCCCGTCGCAAATCGGCGCGTGGCCGTGAAGATGCTGGCTCCGCCCTGGGGAACGGGCCGCGCTTTGTGCCACAATTTCTGGAGGACCCGGACTCCCTGCGGCGTAGGATCGGAGGCCATCAGGATGGCATTCAATCCGCCGGCCGAAGTGCCTACCCACAGGCCGGGTCGAATACCGGCCTCCAGCAACACTTCCAACGCCCCGGCCTCGAGTGCGCCGTAATTTCCTCCCCCGCTCATGACCATTGCAAGCATAGAATCCTCTCCGGTAAAAGAATACCACTATTTAAAATGGAATCACGGCGAGATTCGAGGCTTTATGCCCCATCGAATTGCCCATTCCGGGCCGGTTCTGTCTTTTGCTATAATTCCTTGGGAAAAGGATAAACCACTTTGCCGGGACATCTGACCATAGAACAGGATTTGCTGATCTTCGCAGGCGTCCTCGTAGCGATCGCTCTGCTCGTCGTCGCCGCGGGATTATTGCTGCTGCGCAGGGCGCCGCGTCAACCCTTTTTCCTGATCCGCCAACAAACCGCTGCTGCCGGCTGGCGGCTGCTGATCGTCGCCGTCGCGATCCTGGCTCTGGCCGGCACCGTCCGCTTGTTTGGAGCGCCGGTGGTGTTTCAAGTGATCACGCCCACCCCGTCGATTACGCCGACTCCCAGCATCACTCTCACACCGACCATCACCTTCACCCCCTCGCGCACACCGCCGCCGACCATCACATTGACCGCGACCATGACGTTCACGCCGACGCCCTCCCCGACGCCATTGGTCCCGTTCAACATCCTTCAGCGATTTACCAGCAATGTTCCTCCGGATCCGAAATTGGTGATCCATCCGCTGACCTTCGCTAGATCGTTTGTCAATGATTTTGAACCCGTCGAACCCAAAACGGTATTCCAAGAGCCC
>JBEKDW010000151.1:0-6544 GCA_050014155.1 Anaerolineales bacterium | reverse complement strand
TTGTGTTTTTTTGTTGCAATCGGACGTTATTGAATCGGGAAGGTAGATTCTATGACTCTTCTCTCCACCAAATTCGGCGCTTACGGCGGCCAGTACGTCCCGGAGACGCTCATGCCGGCGCTCGAAGCGCTCACGGCGGAATTCGAGCGAGCTCGGCATGACGAACAGTTCCAATCCGAGCTGAACTCGCTGCTGGCGGATTACGCCGGCCGGCCCACGCCGGTAACGCTTGCTGCCCGGCTCAGCGCGCACCTCGGCGGCGCGCAGATCTACCTCAAGCGCGAGGACCTGGCCCATACCGGAGCGCACAAGATCAACAACGCGCTCGGCCAGGCGCTGCTGGCGCGGCGGATGGGCAAGCGCCGGATCATCGCCGAGACCGGCGCCGGGCAGCACGGCGTGGCTTCCGCCACCGTCGCCGCGCTGCTCGGACTGGAATGCGTCGTCTATATGGGTGAAGTGGATATGGCGCGCCAGCAACCGAACGTGTTCCGTATGCAGCTCCTGGGGGCGGAGGTGCGTCCGGTGGCGAGCGGCAGCCGTACGCTCAAGGACGCGGTCAACGAGGCGATCCGCGACTGGGTGACGAACGTGGAGACCACCCACTATCTGCTCGGGTCGGCGCTCGGGCCGCACCCCTACCCGGCTATGGTGCGTGAGTTCCAGAAGGTCATCGGCAACGAGGCGCGCGCGCAGATGCTTGCTAAGATCGGCCTCCTGCCGGACGTTTGCATCGCTTGCGTGGGCGGCGGCTCGAATGCGATCGGGCTGTTCTCGGCCTTTCTCGAGGACTCGGCCGTTAAGCTCATCGGCGTGGAAGCCGGCGGCGAGGGGATCGCCACCGGCAGGCACGCGGCACGCTTTGCGGATCCCTCGCGCGGCCGGCTGGGTGTGCTGCATGGAACGCGCACGTTCGTGTTGCAAACGCCCGACGGGCAGATCGCCGACACGCATTCCATCTCGGCCGGGCTGGATTACGCCGCGGTCGGGCCGGAACATTCCTACCTTCGCGAACTCGGCCGCGCGGAATACACCTTCGCCACTGACGCCGAGGCGCTCGAGGCGTTCTCGCTCCTGTGCAAACTCGAGGGGATCATCCCTGCGCTTGAAAGCTCGCACGCGGTCGCCGAAGCAATCCGCCGTGCGCCGAAGATGGGGAAAGAAAAAAACCTCCTGATCTGCCTCTCGGGGAGGGGGGACAAGGATTTGGATACGGTGATGAAATACCTGACCTAACCGAACGGAGTTGCTCATGCCGCTTGCCGATATCGAACGCGCTTTTAAAAGGAAGCCCGCCTTCATGCCCTACTTCCCGATCGGGTATCCGACGGCGGTGGATTCGCTCGACGCCATCGAAGCCCTCGCCGGAAACGGCGCCGACCTGATCGAGGTGGGCATTCCCTTTTCCGATCCCCTGGCCGATGGGCCGGTGATCCAGCACGCCACCCAGATTGCGCTGCAAAACGGCGTAACCGTTCCCGGCGTGCTCCAATCGATTGCGGAACTGCGTCGGCGCGGCGTAGGCATCCCGCTCATCCTGATGGGTTATTACAATCCGATTCTTCACTTCGGCCCGAAAGCGTTTTGCGACGCGGCGGTTGCGGCGGGCGCGGACGGCCTGATCGTGCCGGATCTGCCGGCCGAAGAATCCGCCGAACTGGAAGAAGCGCTGGGCGGCAAGATGCCGCTGATCCGCATGATCGCCCCGACCACGTCGGCTGATCGCGCGCGCAGGATCTGCGCCGCCGCGGAAGGTTTCCTCTACCTGGTATCCGTCGCCGGTGTAACCGGCGCGCGAGACCGCGTTCCGCCGGGCCTCCCGGAATTTATCGCCCGCATCCAGACCTCGGTGCCCAAGGGGCTGCCGCTCTGCGTCGGATTCGGAATCGCCACGCCTTCCCAGGCGACGGAAGTGGGCAAGCTCGCCGACGGGGTGATCGTCGGAACGGCCTGCGTGCGCGCCGTCGGTGAGTCGGCCGATCCAAAACGCGCGGCTGCGGACTTCGCCGCTGCATTCCGCAAGGCGCTGGATCTTTCTCGGACGGGGAAAATATCGGCGTAGTATAGCGGCCCAGATCCATCCTCTGGAATTCCACATGGGTCCGGCGGAACTACTACTATATATAAAAGCATCCGGAGAAAAGTGCATGTCAGTGCGAGCGACCGGAGGGAGCGAAGCAATCTCCCAGCCCATTGACAAGGAAATTGATTCAGATAAGGGGAAAGGGAATCAAGGCAATGAAAAACCAGATTGCTTCGTCGGCTTTGATGAAAAACCAAAAACATCAAAGCCTCCTCGCAATGACATGATTTTTAGACCTCCTCAGCCGAGAATCGGCTGAATTTTTCCTCCCCCACTCCCCCAAATGGGCCATACCTCTCTTCGGTGAAATAACCACTCCGGGCGCTTGACCTCGAGTTCCCGTCGAATTATGATTGTTGAAAATAAATAGATAAACAGGCCAGGAAGCCCGTCCCTTGAGGGAAATCTCATGCGGCGGGTTTTTTGTTTTATAGCCCAGCCTGAAGATCTACTTGAAGGAGGCATGATGTTGGTCAACGAAAAGACAAAGATCCAGGACGTAGCATCCGCAGAACCGCAGAAAATTTCCAAACCGGCGGAAGTGATTGCGTACGCCCGCAAGTTGGGGCTGAAGATCGTCGACTTCAAGTTTGTCGACCTGCCGGGAACCTGGCAGCATTTCAGCATCCCGCTGCAGGAGCTCGAGGAATCGCTCTTTGAGGAGGGGATCGGTTTCGACGGATCGTCGATCCGTGGGTTCCAGGCCATCAACGAAAGCGATATGTTGCTCATGCCGGATCCCACCAGCGCGGTGATGGACCCGGTATGCCAGGTACCCACCTTGAGCCTGGTTTGCTCGGTGCTCGATCCGGTCACGCGCCAACCCTACAGCCGCGACCCGCGCTACATCGGCGCCAAAGCCGAAGCCTATCTGCTCAAGACCGGGATCGCCGACATCTCGTACTGGGGGCCGGAAGCTGAATTCTTCATCTTCGACAACATCCGTTTCGACCAGAACCAGAACAGCGGCTATTATTTCATCGACGCCGAAGAAGGCATCTGGAACTCCGGACTCGACGGGGGGAATAAAAACCTGGGCTATAAAATCCGCAACAAGGAAGGATACTTCCCGGTTGCTCCCGCCGACGCGCTGCAGGATCTCCGTTCGGAGATGGTTCTCAATCTGATTGCCGCCGGTGTGCGCGTGGAAGTGCACCACCACGAAGTGGCCACCGCCGGGCAAACCGAGATCGACATGCATTACGGCCCTCTGGTGAAGATGGCCGACAGCCTGCTGATGTACAAGTACGTGGTGAAAAACGTGGCCAAAGCCCACGGCAAAACCGTCACCTTCATGCCCAAGCCGGTTTTTTCGGATAACGGCTCCGGAATGCACGTGCACCAGTCGCTGTGGAAAAAAGGCGTCAACCAGTTCTTCGACAAGGCCGGCTACGGGCTGACCTCGGAGATGGCGCGTTACTACATCGGCGGCTTGCTCCGGCACTCGCCCGCGCTGCTGGCGATCTGCGCCCCCACCACCAACTCCTACCGCAGATTGGTTCCCGGCTTCGAGGCACCCGTCAATCTGGTGTATTCGCAACGCAACCGCTCGGCCGGCGTGCGCATCCCGATGTATTCCACGAGCCCGGCTAGCAAGCGGCTCGAATACCGCTGCCCGGATGCAACCTGCAACCCGTACCTGGCATTCTCGGCAATGCTCCTGGCCGGCCTGGACGGAATCCAGAATAAGATCGATCCCGGCGAGCCAGCCGATTTCAATCTCTACGAGGCTGACGCCGAGACCGGGAAGAAGATCAAGACCGTCCCCGGATCGCTCTCGGAAACCCTCGACGCGTTGGAAGCCGACCACGAGTTCTTGCTTGCCGGCGACGTGTTCACCAAAGACGTGATCGAGACCTGGATCGACTACAAACGCACCCATGAGGTGGATCCAGTCCGCCTGCGCCCCCATCCGTACGAGTTCTGTCTGTATTACGACGTGTAAATAGAACGCTTTTTAGAAATTCTGTTCCCGCCATCCCCCGCGTTCGCGGGGGATGGCCTTTTTTCACCAACATTATTCTCTTTTTCCCAACATTCTTCTATATTTCTTCACATCTATCCAACAACTTCTATACTAGGAAATGGATAATAATGAGTTTGGTACTTAACCTTTGCAAAGAAGGAAAAAAATAATGTCTTCTTCGCCTAAACCAACCCAAAACAAACCCTCACACACCCGGAGAACAATCCTGCTTGGCGTCTTGGCCATCGTCCTCGTCGCCGCCGGCGGAACCGGATATTATTTTTGGAAAAAGCAATCCACACCTACCAAGGCGCAGAGTTCCACCGTGCAAACCGCTACGGTTACGAAAGGAGACATCAAGCTCTTCGCCAGCGGAACGGGGACGCTCATCTCTCCGGCCCAGGCCACCTTTGGGTTCCACTCCTCGGGGCAGGTGACACAGGTGTTGGTTAAAGTCGGCGACGTCGTCGACGCCGGACAGCTTCTGGCCCGTCTGGACGATACGACCGCCCAGGCGCAATATACTTCGGCCGTCAATGCATTGAATGCACTTACCTCGCCCTCCGCGGTCGCCACCGCGCAGCAGAGTGTGGCCTCGGACCAGGTGGATATTACCAATTACCGCGCCACCCTCGGCTACTTGATCAGCCCGGATGTTTTGTATTGGACCGAGGAGGTGGCCCGGGCGGAGCAAGCATTGACCAAGGCCCAGGCCGACGCAGCCGCCAGCACCTCAGCGGATACCGCTACCGCTGTTAAGAAGGCGCAAGCAGTCCTGACAGCGGATAAGAACGCTCTGGCGCAAGCTACATTGGATTATTGGAACGATTACGTTCCAGACACATTCCTGACCGTAATCACCAAGGGCCGCACCGTTACCAAGCAGGTCGTTCCGCCGTCGCCGGCGGACACCACCAAGGCATGGGCGGATTATGACCTGGCGAAACAATCGCTGGTGGACGATCAAAATTATCTGACGGCCATCACCACTGGCACCTTCCCCGCCGGCTCCACCGGCTCCAAGATCACCGCGCTGCAAACGGCCCAGCAGGCCGTGGCGACCGCCAAGACCGCCATCGACGATACCAACCTGTACGCGCCGATCCAAGGAACGATCCTCTCGCTGGGTTTCGCCGTGGGCGACACAGCGGGTTCTTCCTCCACGATAACCGTCGCGAATCTGGATCAGCCGTATACCCTAGAGATATTCCTCGACCAAAGCGATTGGGCCAACATTCAGGTTGGGTACCCCGTCGAAGTCACTTTCGATCTGCTTCCGAATAACGTCTACACGGGGAAAGTCGTCTCGATCGATCCCAATTTGACCAGCACCAACGGATCCCTCTATGTGCATGCGTCCATCCAGCTGGATGCGAACGTCAAAACGATTCTTCCGTTTGGAACCAGCGCGTCGGTGGACGTCATCGGCGGGCAGGCCACAAACGTGCTGCTCGTTCCGATCGAAGCCTTGCATCTGATTTCTCCGGGACAATACTCGGTGTTTGTCATGGTCAACGGCAAACCCGAAGTGCGCATGGTGGAAGTCGGGCTGCAGGATGCGACCCACGCCGAAATAAAATCCGGATTGAATGCGGGGGACGTGGTAACAACCGGAATCACGGTGACGAAATGACGCCCAATCCGGCGATCGTCGAAACCTCCGATATCTCAAAGGTCTATGGTGTGGGGGACGTCAGCGTGGCGGCCCTGGACAGCATCAGCATCCGCATTGAGCCGGGGGAATTCATCGCCATCATGGGCCCCTCCGGATCGGGCAAGAGCACCCTGATGTACATTCTGGGGTGCCTGGCAACTCCCAGCTCCGGAACGTACATCCTCGACGGAGAGGACGTCAGCAATCTCAACCGGCAAGAACTGGCGTTCATCCGCAGCCGGAAAATCGGCTTCATTTTTCAATCGTACAACCTGCTGGCCCGGACGACCGCGCTGCGCAACGTCACGCTGCCGCTGCTGTACAACCGCTCGTTGCGGCCGGGAGCCCGCGCCAGCGAAGAGAAGGCCCAGGAGCTCTTGGAACTAGTGGGCCTGGGCGACCGGCTCAACCACCAGCCGCATGAACTATCCGGAGGACAGCAGCAGCGCGTGGCCATCGCCCGGGCGCTGATCAACGATCCGGTGATGATCATCGCCGACGAACCCACGGGAAACCTCGACAGCCATTCCGGCGACGAGGTCATGCGCATCCTGCAGGACCTGCATCACCGGGGGACCACGATCGTCATGGTCACGCACAACCCAAGGATCGCCTCCGAGGCCTCGCGGGAAATCCATCTTGAGGATGGCAAAGTATCGAACGTCGTGGAGAACGGGAAACACTCTCCGGCGGGAGCGAAGGATTAACTCATGAACCCACTCGAAATCCTGCGTGTCTCCTGGGAAGCCATTACCAGGAATAAAGTCCGCTCGGTCCTGACGATGCTGGGGATCATCATCGGCGTGGCCGCGGTGATCATGGTGGTGGCTTTCAGCGCCGG
>JBEKDW010000150.1:0-6552 GCA_050014155.1 Anaerolineales bacterium | reverse complement strand
GGCGCCGATCACACAAACTATATGCGCTTTTTTAGCCGGAAGAGCGGCGGCGGCGAAGGCCTGCCGGCTTCGGCCGAGCAGCGCCTTGACGTGGGCCAGTAGCTCTGCCGGATGGGTCGGTTTGGGGAGGTAGTCGTCGGCTCCGGCCTCGAATCCCTGTACCTTGTCGTCCACCTGGGTTTTTGCGGTGAACATTAAAATCGGGGTGGTTTTGAAGGCGGGATCGGAGCGGATCCGACGGCAAACTTCGAACCCGTCGATGTCGGGCATCATCACGTCCAACAGGATGAGGTCCGGTTTTTCGGCGGGTACTTTGGAGAGCGCCTGGGTGCCATTGATCGCTGCGACGATGGTATACCCTTGTCGTTGCAGCATCATCCCGACCAGTTTTAGGGTGTCAAGATCGTCATCGACGACGAGAATTTTTTCCGCCATACGATTCGGTCTCCCGGCATTAATCTTTAGAAGTGTACTATCTTTATTCTTGTCAGACAAGTCCCGGAGAGCGCAAGAAGGCCGGAAGATCATTCCTGCAATATAATCATACCGGATGCGAATTCTTTCATTGCTGGGAAGCAAGGATTCTTCATGACCTTCGAGGTATGGCTTTCCTCTCCCGCGGGTGTGCCACTCCTGCCCGCGCAATTCCTTTGGACCGCTGTCCTGACCCTTCTTCTGGCGCTGGCGGTTGCAAGGTCCGTTCCCCGGCGGGAGGAAATTCGCCCCGGACGCATCCTCTTTTTCATCCTGTGCCTGCTCCTAGCTGTACCGGCGGGAGGTTTGGCCATCCTTCGCTTTCCCGCGTCGGGACCCGCGACGGTCGCTGGAGTCCCGATGGCTGCTTTTCAGCCTGCCGCTGGGCTGCTTGACATCGCCCTTCTGTTGCTCGCAGGCGCCTTGATCGGAAAATTCCCGGCGCTCGCAGCCGGGCTGGTTCTCGGCGCAGTCCGATCGGTTTTCGACACCCATTCGGTGGCCACGATTTTAGAATACGGGCTGACGGGCTGGGCGATGGCCGAGTGCATGGGGCAAGATTATTCCGGGCGGCTGTTTTCCATCCTGCGCAGACCCTGGGGCGCGGCCCTTGGTTCGGCCTTCGTACTGATCGCGCTACGGTTCGGGACCGAGCTGGGTTCGGCACGAGGGGATTGGATCACGCTGTTCGATTACGCGCTGGCGAGATTCCCCGGCCTGCTGCCGGCCGTTCTATTGGAATGTCTGGCCGGCGCGGCGGAGGTGGAAGGGATCCGCCTATTGGCGGGCTCCGCCTGGCCCATGCCCAAACGGCTGAAGGCGACGCGCTATGAGCGCTCGCTGGCCTGGAAGGTCAGCTTGTGGTTGATCCTCCCGATCGCTTTCATGGCGGCGGCCTTGACCGCCATCGTAGTGGTCGACACGCGATCCCAAGCACGGCTGACCCTGCGTCAAGAAGTGTTGGGAGCGGTCCAGACTGCCCAGAGTGATCTACCGGTGGCGATCACGACCGGGCACACGCTTCTGGAGGGGATGAGCTCTAATCTGCCCTCGGGCATTCCTGATCGGGCTGCGATCGAATCCTATTTGGGCGACCGGCTGAGCCAGCCTCCGTTCTTTGAACAAATCGCCTTTCTCACGCCCGATGGAACGCCCTTCGCGGCATATCCTCCCAATACCGTTCCCTTCTGCCAGAGCGAGGAAGAAGCGCAAGGCTGCAGCCTCGCATTGCGCGGGATTGCCTGGGAGGGATGGCTGGCGCCCGACGCCAATGGAAAAACGTGGATTGCGTTCACCCAGCCGGTCTGGGATTCGAACGGCAAGGTTCGCGGGGCGCTCGTCGGCCGGACCGCACTGGAAACCAATCCGCTTCTGAAAGCCATCCCCGCCGCGTTCCAATCTTTAACAGGCGGGCAGGGGATGTTTCTCGACGATGCGAATCGTGTGCTCTACCCGTCGAATACGGAACCCTGGATTGCGGATACGCTGGTGGAACAGGACAGTCAGGGCGGCGAATGGTTCCTGGGATCGATGCCGGGCGGGGGTACGAGGCTTTCCTATTTGCTCCCGCTGGCATATCCAAAATGGAAGATCGCCGTCCGGGTTCCCGAGGCGTTCGCTTTTCGAACGGCCCTGGAGACCGGATTGCAGGTGGGGATCTTCGCTTTTTTCATGACCTTGCTGGTGGGCTTACTGGCGCTTTTCATCGCCCACCAGATCACTTCGCCCCTGCGCCAACTGGCGGAATCCGCCGGATTGATTGCGGCGGGGGATTTGGAACGGACGGTTACCGTTTCGGGTGAGGACGAGATGGGACGGCTCGGCCGATCTTTGGAATCCATGCGCCGCAGCCTGCGTCGACAGATGCGCGATCAGGAGATCCTGCTGCAGGCGGTGCAGGGGATGACATCGAGCCTCGATCTGGAACGGTCGATGGAAATTCTTCTGCGCAGTGTCCAGACGGCAACCGGGGCGCAGACGGTGCGGCTGGTGCTGGCGCCGTCGTATCGCGGTTCGTATCCGGTGGACCGTTTCTCGCTTGGAGAGGAAGCCGCGGCGCTGGGATCGATCGACGAGCGGATCCTCGCGGCCGTCCGCGATGCTCCGGACGCGGGCCGGCAAACCCCCTTTACGGCCAATCGCAATTCGGGCACGGACGAAGGAATATTCGAACCGCTCCCCGATACGGTCGGCGCGCTGATCGCTTTGCGGATCGCCAGCGCGAGTGCGTTCTACGGAGCGCTGTGCGTGGCTTACCGTGAACCGCAGGCGTTTGAGGAGGGTTTGCTCGAACTGCTGACCGGATTCGCCAACCAGGCGTCACTGGCCATCACCAACGCCCGCCTGTTGGACGGCACCGAATACGAGCGCGAACGCCTGGCCGCCATTCTCGAGGCCATCCCGGAAGGGGTACTGGTAGTGGATGCGGAAGACTGCCTGCAGTACGCCAACCCCACGGCCGAGGCGATGCTGGGAGCCGGGTTGCTCGGGGTGGGGCGTCCGGTTTCGGAAAGCGTATCCCAACCGGATCTGGCGCGGCTCCTGGCGGAATCAGCCGTCGAGCCGCGCGCAATGGAATTTTCCGGCGCGGAAGGACGCCGGTTGCGGGGAGTGGTGCGCAGCGTGCGCAGCGCCGACGGGGATGGAGTGTGGCAGGTGTGCGTGCTGCAGGATGTGACTTCCTTCCGCCAGCTTGACGAACTGAAAACGGAATTCGTGCACACCGTCAGCCACGACCTGCGCCGTCCGTTGACGATGATGGAAGGGCTGGTGCATATGATCGAAATGCTCGGTCCGCTCAACGCGGCCCAGCAGGAATATGCCCGGCGCATCCGGCTTTCGGCGCAGGAAATGAACCGGCTGGTCAAGGACCTTCTGGACCTGGGGCGAGTCGAAAGCGGCGTGGAAATCCGACGCCTCCCGGTGCAGCTCCCGGCGATCGTGGCGCGCGTTGTCGACGGGTTGAAACCGGAAGCGGCGGCCAACAACGTAAAGCTGCGCGTCAAAATTCCGGAGTCGCTGCCGGATATTCCCGCTGACGCCTCGCTCCTGGAGCGCGCGCTCGGCAATCTGATGGAAAACGCGATCCGCTTCAACCGGCAGGGCGGCACCGTGGACGTGAGCGCAAAAATCTCCGGGGAAACGGTCGTGGTGGCGGTGAAGGATAACGGGATTGGTATTGCGCCGGCTGACCAGCCGCGCGTTTTTGAAAAATTCTTCCGGGTCGCGCCCTCGTCGGATCCGGAGCATCCCGCCTGGGGGCTGGGGCTGGCGATCGCGAAGAGTGTGGCCGAATGGCACGGGGGGAAAATCTGGTTCGAGACCAAACTCGGGCAGGGGAGTACATTTTACCTGGCGTTGCCGATAAGGCTGTAAAGCGGATCGGACCGATCAGGGTCGCGGTCGATTATTTTCCCTCCAGAGCTGATCCCCCCGGCGGGGTGAGCCAGGACGAGCTGTGGACTGCTCCCGCGCAAACCGCAAGTTGAATCGCCTGGTGATTTTATCCCGGGGCTAATCCCGCGCTCCGCGCGGGATTAGCCCCGAGCTATTAACCACGCCCGGCTAAAAGCCGGGCTTCACACAAATCCAGCGATCGAAGTTTTAAAATAAAGTTATTGTATTACGATACAAAAGCCCATCGAAAAAAAACTTCTCATCGGCTAATTCAACTGGTCTGAAGCCGGGTTTACCCGGCGCCGTTGAAAGTCCGGAGCTTTAGCTCCGGATGAACGCCCGTGATGGATTCCTCAATGTGCTAGGCAAACTTCACATTACTCCGATAAACTCCCGGGGCTCAAGCCCCGAGCTATTAACCGCGCCCGGCTAAAAGCCGGGCTTTAAACAAATCCAGCGGTCGATGTTTCTAGATATAGTTTTTCAGTGTCATAGCATGGAGCCCATCGAAAGGAACCCGTCAACGGTTGGTTTAAATGATCTGAAGCCGGGTTTACCCGGCGCCGTTGAAAGTCCGGAGCTTTAGCTCCGGATGAACGGGTGATTTAACGCCCGGTTTAATGAACAGGCCTGAGTCTATTCCCAGTCTCTACGTATCTCCAAGGGATGGGCATGATGTTCCTTTTGCTTTTCGGTATAAAAAATGCAGGCAGAGAGGCTTGTTTCGTCCAGAGAGAAAACGCTGTATTCCTCCTGCCAGTTGAACTTCATCGGCAACAGGCCGGATTCATTTATCCGTAGCGAGGATATCCCTTTCACCTGGCCAATGAAATTCGAGAGAGAAATGGTCGGCGGAACGGACGCAACCAAATGAACATGATCTCGGCAGGCATTCACCGCAAGCACCCTCGCATCCAATCCGATGACTTTGGATCGGATCGAATCGAATAGGTGTTGTTCCAATTCCGGAACAATCCAGGGTTGGCAATTCTTTGTGGACCAGATAAAGTGGTAGAAAAGTCTGTAGTGTGGCATATCCCCCTCCTAAATTCATCATACATCACGAATGGTAAATTGAGAAGCCGGGTTTACCCGGCGTTGTTGAAAGTCCGGAACGCCTATCCCGCGCTCCGCGCGGGATTAACTCCGGGTGAACGCTCGCGGCGGATCCAAGATTGATTTTTAATGTCTTCATATTCGCCAGGCGATTAGCAGGATGGTGATCCACCGACACCTTCAATTCCTTTAGCATTCGCCCGATTTATTTTTCCCCGGGGCTAAAGCCCCGTTCTATTAACAGCGCCCGGCTGAAAGCCGGGCTTTAAACAAAACCAACGGTTGATGGTTTTTAATTTTGGTTTTTCAGTATCATTACAAGGAGTTCATCGAAGAGAACCTATTATTTTTTGGTTCGAATGATCTGAAGCCGGGTTTACCGGACGCTGTTGAAAGTCCGGAACGCCTGTCCCGCGCTCCGCGAGGGATTAACTCCGGGTGACCACCCGGTGGACGCAAAAAGGGGATTCCTCGATGCTCGGGGTAAACGTCCGCGATGGATCTTTCACTGCGTCCAGCCGATACATCATCCGCCTTGCATCCGCTCGGTGAATCCCATCTCCTTGCCCGCACCACCCCAAACGATTACAATCCTCCGGTGACCATTTCAACTTATCAGCAAGCACTGGATTATCTGTATTCCTTCATCGACTACAGCCTCCAGCGCACATATCAATATTCTGACCATACTTTCGATCTCGGGCGCGTGCACGCGTTGCTTGCGCTGCTGGGCGATCCGCATCGGAAGTATGCGGTGATCCACGTGGCGGGGACCAAAGGCAAGGGATCGGTCTCGGCGATGGCGGATTCCGTTCTGCGCGCCGCGGGCTTCCGCACCGGTTTCTATTCCTCGCCGCATCTGATCGATTTCTGCGAGCGGATCCGGATGGGCGGCGAGCCCATCGCGCACGAGCGGCTAGCGCAAATCGTGAATGATTGGCGGCGCCTTCGTCTCCAAAGTCCGGATGGGTCGGCAAAGGCGAGTGGTGGCAGAAGAACCGCGGATCGGAGAAAACCTCCTTTAAGATACAGCTCGTGAATGCTGCTTCCAGCGACCGATGAAAGTGCGCCGCCAAATTTGCGGGCGTAATGTGAACGAGGCCATCCATCGTGTCGACGCTCGGGGCAACTGTCGCGGCGTTTGCCGCCCACATGGAAGAAGCCGAGCAGTGGCGCAGAAAAATGGGAAAGCAATCGTGGGCGGCACGCTGCAGAACCGTTTCATCGCTTCCGTTAAAACCCAGGCGTCTGAGGGCTTGGATGGCCGGACGCTCGTGAGGGGGCAGCACCGCTTGCGGAATGCCTTTCTGGGCGAGAAATCTCATTTTGGCAAGGCCCTGGAGAGCTGCTTCCCTTGGGTTTGAAATCTCCATGCTGTTCGCTTGGCAGGCGGTATTGCCGAATGCCAATCCCCCAAAGCTGAAAAGAGGTCCGACAAGCCCGTCCAGATTAAGCTCGACGTATCTCATGCCATTGTCTCCACGCGTCCTGCGACAAATTCCTCCAGCAATTTGCGCCGCTCCGGGTCCACTGCATTTCTTGATGCGTTCCTCAGCACAAGAGGGTTGCCGCCGCGGCCTAAGAGAAGCGTCTCCTCGGCCATCTGCAGAAAATCCGCCACGAGCC
>JBEKDW010000149.1:0-6580 GCA_050014155.1 Anaerolineales bacterium | reverse complement strand
CTATTTCGCGGTCCGGACCGTCCGGGGTGACGACTTCGAGGCCATATTTGTTAATCAGGCGGCCCTTGTAAAAGTCCTGTTCCATGGTATAGCGCGTGCCCAACAATCCTATTTTACGGAGACCAGCCGCTTTTACCCTTTGGGCAGTGGCATCCGCGATATGCAGTAAAGGAATATGGATATTGGCTTGAATCTCATCCGCCAGTTTGTGCATGGTGTTCGTACAGAGAACAACAAAATCTGCTCCTGCCTGCTCAACGCCCTGTGCTGCCGCCACCATCAGGTGAGCCGCTTCCTGCCATCGACCGTGATCTTGCAATGCCTCGATTTCCGCAAAATCCACCGAGACCATTATGCTCTTGGCCGAATGTAACCCGCCCAATGTGGTCCTGGTCGTTTCGTTGATGATCCGATAATACTCGGCGGAGGATTCCCAACTCATTCCGCCGATGAGCCCGATAGTTTTCACAATGTACTCCTTGAAATCCAGGATTCTACGTCTTTCAGAGAACCGCCCACAAACGGCGGCCGGTGGAGGGATAACTTCGCCGACGCGGGGTATCTATCCGTCGTTCCTTCGTCCTCAATGCCAACCGCTTTTACTGGCAAGAGGCTCGTCGGATCAATCCATCTCCCGCACATTCTTGGGAAGAGTTCGTATATATTCCAGGTACGCGCTCACCCTTTGATCATCCCCCAGGGGATACTCAAAATTAAAATGCTCCGCCACCGAAAGGGCTACGCGCCGGAACAGGTTGCACATAGCGAATAATGCATCCCAGGTATGATCATAGGCGGCATCCGAATATGTTTTTTGAAGCAGATCCCATAACTCCGGTTCCAGATACTCCCGGAAGTATTTGCCTTGTTTACCCAAGTTCCGGGCAAACCGGGTGTTAATCCCAATATGCCACGCCAGCATTTTCATCAGCTGTTCCCGGACCCCATCCGCCTGGTATTTGGCATACGTTATTTCTTCGCGCCACAACCCCTTGGCTACATAGGGGCTTACCCACCAGAATTCGTTGCAACAATTCGAGAATGCCTTGGCCGTGGGGGGTCGGGGAAGATAGTCCTTTTCACTCGCCGGGGCAATCGGGCCGAAGGTTCCATCCTTATCGAGAAGCAGCAGACTGAGACTGTCCTTTGCAAGCTCATCAAGCTTTGCGATTGGGTATATTGTCAGATCGATTCGATTGCCATCCATGAACTGCATGAGGTAAGCGAACCGTTCGCTATCGCCCGGCGGTGGATCATGCATTTCATCCGGGATTTGCAGGATCATGAGATCGCCGAAGCGCTTGATCCAATCGGGATCCTTTTTAAAAGACGAAGGATCAGTAACAAGATAGACAACATCATAATCCTGGAAGACGTCGCGTTTCGCATTGGGATTCGCGCGCGAACCGTTCAGGATGACGGCCCGTATGCGCTCGTCGTCCTTTGCGGTATCTGCTATAAGGGCAAGCATTTCCCGTTCGCTTCGCATGATCATCCCAAGGCAGGCGGCCCATAAGCCGCCCTTCCACAACCGGCCGATTATTCTCCCACTATCATTTTACAGGATAAGCCAAAACCGAATGATACAAATTACCGCCGCGTCCTGCTATGCGATGGACATCCTATCCATTACCGAGGTGAACCTCCGAAGCGTGCCGGGTGTGATTTATTCTCCCGCCTCGACAATGTATAATTTCCTTGTGGCACCCCCGGGCCGGACGACTTCCTTTTCGAAGTGCATCCCCACCTTGACCGCTACGCGCTCAGAAGCCTGATTCCCCGGTGCGATCAAGGCGACCAGCCGTTTTAATCCCATTTTTGTAATAGCCAAGCGCTGGATCGCCTGTCCTATTTCCGTTGCATATCCCCGCCCCCACATTGAAGGGAAGAAGATGTAATTTAGTTCAATCTCGGGTTTGCCTTCAATTTCTTTTTCGAGGAGGCCGCAGTGTCCTATCAGTTGACCCGCCTTCTTCTCGACAACCGGCCAGAGGTCATAGGGTTCGGAAAAAGGGTTTTTCGCCGTTTCTTCAAATACGGATTGAAGCCAGCCTCTTTCGCGAGGTCCACCCAGATAACGAGTCGCTTCCGGATCAGACCATAGATTTGCGAGAATGGTCACATCGCCGGCTTGCTGCCGTCGGAGTATCAGGCGTTCTGTTTCGAGGATGAAGAGTGGATCCTGCCCATTAATCAAAGAATGACCTCTCATGGTTAATGGAAATTTTTCTGCCATATGGACTTTGACTCGCCGGTTTACCGGCCCGGCAATATATCTTTCATTTTACTCAACGATTGGTAAAACGAATAACTCGGTTTTCCATAAGCCGGAATAGAGCGCGCGACTCCATGGGTTCGTTTGGGTCGACGGAAAGAACACCGGGCTTTTCAGGGAAAATCGATGACCACGCCTCCGAGTTTTGGATTCCCGGCGTCCGGCCCATACCGTTCGACGCGGCAAAGGGACGGAGGGTCTTGTTCCTCTACCACCCGTTTCCGCCATTCAGCGTCCATAAAACCGCTTCGACCGGTTTCGGCGGATTTCTCGCACTGATCTCCAACGAGTTTGGGACCCGCTGGGCCGACCAAAGCATTCGATTGAAATATCCATGCGTCATTCGTAAAGAGAAACGGTTTCCTGCTTCCGAACCGGATGTTCCGCATTGTTCACAACATCTTCATATCCTCCAAACCCCGCTTAATTGACTCCCCCTCCCAACCCCGATATAATCCGGCCCAACACCGCTTGAACGCCCATTCCTTTATAGAGAGAACCTACCGCTCCGGCCGTTTCCGTTTCCCGCCCGGCCGGCAAACTGGGAGAACACACTTGTGAAGACCGAAGCCCTTCTGCCCGTCCATACCCTGGTCGTTCGCTCCACCCTCGAGTGCGACCCCGTCGCCGAGGGGATGCTCGCCGACGCGCGCGCCATCGGCCTGCGGTCCGTACGCAAGATCCAGCGCGAGCTGCTCTACTTCCTCGAAGGCAAGCTTTCCGACGAGGATCGCGAGAAGCTGCGCGCCGAGCTGCTCACCGATCCGCTCACCCAGGTCGGGGCCTGGCGCGAGAAGTCGGCCAAGCCCCCCGCCGGCGCGTTCGTTATCGAGGTGGCCCTGCGCCCCGGCGTGACTGACCCGGTGGCGATGGAAATCGTCCGCTGCGCGGGGCTGCTCGAGGTGGAAGGACTGCGCCGCGCCGCGACCGGAACGCGCTATATCATTCGCGGCACACTCACCCCCGCCCAGCGCACCACGCTGGCCCGAAAACTCCTGGCCAACGACGTGATCCAGCGCTACGCAATCGGCGCCATCCAGCCGGTCTTCCCCCACCCGGCCGAATCTTCCGGCGAGGTGGAGATCCTCCCGATCCGCACGCTCGACGATAAGGGCCTGGCCAAACTTTCCATCGCGCGCCTCGCGGCGCTCGATCTGGATGAAATGCGCGCGATCCAGGAATATTTCCGCGAGGAAAACCGCGATCCGACCGACGTCGAGTTCGAGATGATCGCCCAAACCTGGAGCGAGCATTGCGGCCATAAAACCTTCAAGGCCGAAATCGAGATTATCGATAGCGGCGAGACGATTAAGGGGCTGCTGGATACATACATCCGCGCCGCCACCGAGCGCGTCAAAGCCCGCTGGGTGCGTTCGGCGTTTGTCGACAACGCCGGAATCATCGATTTCGACGGCGCCCACGAAATTTCCTTCAAGGTGGAAACGCACAACCATCCCTCGGCCATCGAGCCGTTCGGCGGCGCCAACACCGGCACGGGCGGCGTGATTCGCGACGTGCTGGGCGTCTCCGCCAAGCCGATCGCCGCCACCGATATTCTGTGCTTCGGCCCGCAGAACGCCGACCCCGCCAAGATTCCCGCCGGCGTGCTCCATCCGCGGCGCATCCGCTCCGGAGTGGTGGCTGGGATTCAGGATTACGGCAATAAGATCGGCATCCCCACCGTCAACGGCGCGATCTGGTACGACCCGGCCTTTACCGCCAATCCGCTCGTGTATTGCGGTTGCGTCGGGATCGCCCCGAAAGGCAAGCATCAGCGCAACCCCAAACCCGGCGACCACATCATCCTGCTGGGCGGCCGCACCGGGCGCGACGGCCTGCGTGGCGCCACCTTCTCCTCGATGACGATGGACGCCAAGACCGGCGAGGTCTCGGGCGCGTCCGTCCAGATCGGCGACCCGATCACCGAGAAGGGCCTGATCGAAGTGTTGATCCGCGCGCGCAACCACGGCCTGTATCACGCCGTCACCGATTGCGGCGCGGGCGGGCTTTCCTCCGCCGTCGGCGAGATGGGATTGGCGCTCGGGGTCGACGTCGAGCTGCGCGAGGTGCAGCTCAAGTACGCCGGACTCGCGCCGTGGGAGATCTGGCTTTCGGAGGCGCAGGAACGCATGGTCCTCGCCGTCCCGGCGGATAAAATCGCGGATCTCGAAAAAATCTGCGCCGTATTCGACGTTTCCATCACCGACATCGGCCGATTTACCAACGACGGCCATATGCGGGTGCGCTACAACAGCAAGCCGGTGCTCGATCTGGCGAACGAATTCCTCGACGAGGGCCAACCCTGCCGCCACCTGCAGGCCAAGTTGCCCAGGCCGGAGGTTGTTAAAAAGCAACGCGCGCTCCGCACCAAGCCGGTGGATTGCCAGGACGTGCTGCTGAAGCTCCTGGCTCATCCCAACATCGCCTCCAAATCGGACGTGATCCGCGTATACGATCACGAGGTGCAGGGCGGAACGACCGTCAAGCCGCTGGTCGGCGTGGAAAACGACGGACCCTCCGACGGGTGCGTGCTCGTACCCATCGGGACGCCGGGCCCGCGCGCGATCGCTCTCTCCAACGGCTTTAACCCCGAGATCGGCAAGGCCGACCCGTACCGCATGGCGGTGAGCGTGATCGACGAAGCGGTGCGCAACGCGGTGGCGGTCGGCGCCGACCCGGAGCACATCGGACTCCTCGACAACTTCTGCTGGGGCGATCCGCTCCGGCCGGAAACCCTCGGCAGCCTGGTGGCCGCCTGCCGCGGTTGTTACGACGCGGCCGTCGCCTACGGTTTGCCGTTCATCTCCGGCAAGGATTCGCTCAACAACGAATACCTCGGCCCCGACGGAAAGCAGCACGCCATTCCGCCCTCGCTGCTCATTTCCGCCGTCGGCATCGTCGAGGACGTGGACCGCACGACCACAATGGATCTTAAAGTGGAGGGAAGCACCATCTACCTCCTGGGAGATACCAAGGACGAGATGGCCGGCAGCCACTTCCGCCTCGTCACCGGCGGTGCGGTGGAGGGCGAAGTGGCCCCGAGCCTGCCCGAATACGCGCCGGCGCTTTACAAGAGTCTGCATAAGGCGATGACCAAGGGGCTGGTGCTATCCTGCCACGACCTGAGCGAGGGCGGGCTGGCGGTTTCCGCGGCCGAGATGTGCCTCGCCGGACGCCTGGGCATGTCGCTCACCCTCGATGCGGGAGATTCGGTCACCGAACTTTTCAGCGAATCCAATGGCCGGCTGCTCGTGGAAGTCCACCCCAGCCAGGTCCTGGCTTTCGAAGGCGAATTCCTGGGCGGCACGGCGCGCTACGTCCGCCGCATCGGCACCACCACCGCTGCTCGCTGGCTGAACGTCAGCACACCGGACGACCGGCTGATCTCGCTCCCGGTGGACGTCCTCGTCGAAGCGTGGATGGGAGACGCGAAATAGGACCATCGACAATTGACCATAGACCATGGCCCGCCATGTTAGTCCACGGCGAGAAGCATCCCGCCGATGGTCCATGGTCCAAGGTCGACGGTCAATGAGTGATTGCTCAAACGGAGAGAAGATTCCATTATGAGACCAAAAGCCCTGATCCTGCATGCCAACGGCATCAACCGAGACCTGGAAGCGGCCAACGCGATGGAAGAAGCCGGCGCCGACGCGGACATCGTCCACATCAACCAGCTGCGCGCGGGCGATGCGAAATGGGAGGATTACCAGATTCTGTGCATCCCCGGAGGCTTTTCCTATGCCGACGCACTCGGCGGCGGCAAGCTGATGGCCCTCGAGATGAATGTGTTTTTCTCGGACCAGGTGCGCGAGTTCGTCGAGAGCGGCAAGCCGGTGATCGGAATCTGCAACGGCTTCCAGGCGCTGGTCAAAGCCGGGATCCTACCCGACCTTCCGGCATCGCGTCCCGCCGCCGCGGAGCGGAAGAAGCCGGTTGCGAAGGGGAAAGCCAAAATAAAAACCGCTCCGATGGCGAAAGCCTTGCCCAATGCCGGCCGCGCGACACTTACGTTTAATGAAAGCGGACGCTTTGAGTGCCGCTGGATCTACCTCAAGCCTGTCTCCCAGAAATGCGTCTGGACCCGCGATCTGGAGGACTTGGTCTATTGCCCGGTGGCGCACGGCGAGGGCCGCTTCCTCCTCGGCGATCCCAAGGCGCTCAAGACTCTCGAGGCGCAAGACCAGCTGGCGTTGGCCTACGTCTTCCCCGACGGGGAGAGTGCCAACGGCACCTACCCCGACAACCCCAACGGCTCCTTTGCCGATATCGCCGGAATCTGCAATGCCAAAGGCAACGTGCTCG
>JBEKDW010000148.1:0-6590 GCA_050014155.1 Anaerolineales bacterium | reverse complement strand
CATCCAGGCGATCTTACGGTTCCCGGCGTAGGCTTTGGCCACGGCCGCATCCAATACGCGCACCGACGCGCGCCAAATATCCCTTCCGGTACCGTCGCCTTCGATGAACGGGAGGATCGGCCGCTCGGGAACGTGCAGCCGGCCGTTCCGAAGCGTGATGCGTTCGCCGTTGGCAGGCGGTATCAATGTTGGTTCGATCATCGGTAACCTTCCGTGTAGGATCGTGATGGGGTTGTAGAAGCGGGCAGATTATAGCACGAGCGGCAAGGTGAAAAACAAATTCGCCCGGGCCGCTCTGCATACCGGAAAGTCCCCTCCGGCGGAGAAATACAAACGGGCCGGAGATTGATTCCGGCCCGCGGGTGATTCTGTTTCGGCACCGGCCCTAAGCGTTCGGATCAGCCCGGGATTGGGCCGAAGGGCGGACGGCCGAGAGCTCCGGCGAGAGAAGCAGAAACAGCGAAAGGATCTTTTTCCCTTTGATACGTTCTCCTGGAAAAACCAAGATGATGAAAGAGTTGTATCGCCGGGTTTTTCCGGCTTCCGATAACCGTTCGGATTACCTGCGTTTGTGGAAACGGTTGCCTTTCCGGAAGTGCTATTTTTTTCGCCGGATCAGGAAGATTCCCAGCCCGCCGGCAATCAAAAATATGAAGCAGCAGCATGCAAGCAGGCATAGCGTTCCGATGACCGCAAGCGTGGAATCGAGCCCCAGAACCGTGCTGCTGAGTGTGCTTTCCGCTTGGATGTGGGTCGAGCCGTTCATCGTCATCAGATTCCATTTCAAGGTTCGGCCGCTCTTTACGTCGGCGTTGGTGCTGACCACATTGCCCGGAACTTCTACGATCCACCACGCATCGAGGCCAAACGGCATGGTGGCGTCCCAAGTGAAGGACGAGCCGATATTTGCCGCCAAATCGTAATAGAAATGACCTCCGGCAATCTCCAGCCGGTCGAAAGACCCGTTGCTAAACGCCTGTTTGGTGATGGACCGCAATTCGTCCAGATCCGTAAACGGCGTAGAGGCGGTACAGGTTATGCCTCCATCCTGCGCTGTCTCGGTCCACCCCGACACTCCCTGCAGGTTCGCGTTGAACTGGCTGCAGACTTTTGTTTCCGGGAAGTTGGGAAGGCTTTTGAGCAGCGCGATGACTTCCTTGGAAAGAATAACCTCCATTTTAAAAGTCCCATCTCCGCCGGAACCAACCACCGAGGTTACTTGCATGGTGATCGACGGTTTCGCCTGCGAATCGGGCCGGGGGGAAACGGTAAACGCGCAAAGCAAAATCGAAAATGCCGCGAGGAGAATGGAGAACGCTTTTCTTGTCATGGAAGGCTCCTTGGGTTATGCGGGTATCGGCTGCCAAGCCGGGTACTTGTCGTTGGCCGGATCGTCGGTCAGGTTGATTTTGCCTCCGCCGGTAATCATCATCAGATAGATGTCGAAGTTTCCGCCGCGCTGGGTCATATAGGCGATCCACTGGCCGTCGGGCGACCAATCCGGATCGGAATTGGCCAACCGGTCGGTGAGCGGGCTTGCGCAGGGCGCGCGTTTCGAAAGATCCGTCGTAACCACGCAGAGCTCGCTGCCGTTGTCAATAATGCGGGTGTAGGCAAGAAAATCCCCGTTGGGGGAGACGGCCGGATCAGCCTCGATATAATCTCCGGCCATCATCGTGACCACGACCGGATCGGAATTGGTCTGGCGGCTGTCCCACCGATAAACGCGCGTCGCTCCGGTGACGTTGAGAATGAAATACATCGTAGATCCATCCGGCGCCCAGGCCGGATCCCATTCCTGCGGCATGTTGAAGGGTTTGTTGGTGTGCATCGCGCTGACGTTGATCGGGTTGGATCCATCGGGCTGCATCCACCAGATCTGCATCCAACTGTTCCGGCTCGAGACGAACGCGACCTGCCCGGTTTTGGGCGAGACGGCCGGGTAGGCGTCATCACCGGAAGTATTGGTGAGGTTGACCGGACTCGTGCCGTCGGCATTCATCACGAAAATATCCTTCTTGCCGTCCGCTCCCGCCGACTCGTAAAAAATCTTCAACCCGTCGGGCGACCAGGCCACCCGGCCTTTATTGGCCGCATCGGAAGTGAGCTGGCGGATTTCCTTGGTGAGAAGGTTGTAGGTGTAAATCTGGTAGCGCTGGCCGTTGCGGTTGCTGACGAACGCCAGCAGGCTGCCTCCGCCGACCGCCGTCGGTTCGGGCGTCGCTTTCACTGGCTCTGCGGTCGGCTGCTGGGCCACCGCGGCGGGTGTATTGGTCTTGTCGGCCGCGGTGGGGGATGGCATATTTGTCGGGCTCGCGGTGGACGATGTTGAGATGATCGCCGCGGGGGAATTCTTCGGTCCTACGGACGGAAATCCGCCGCTGAGCGCGTACCCTCCGACGGCAATCCCCGTCGCGAGCAAACACAGCACCGCGCCGATCCCCGCCAGGAGCGGGGCCGTCGGCCGGAAGCGTCCGGGTGTCTGCAGTTCCGCGCCGGCAAAAGGTTCGCCGGGGATTTTTTCCAGGGTGGGTTCTTCGCGTGTCCGCCGGATAACCGTGAGCGGTTCCCGCGACGCCGGAGTGACGGTGTCGGGAGAAGTCTCCGACACCGGGATCTCCCCCTTCAGCGCCGCCAGAAAATCCTTCACGCTGGCGAACCGATCCGAGGGGCTGAGCGACATCGCCTTCAGGATCGCCCGGTCCACCGCGGGGCTGAGCTTGGGAATCAGCTCGCGGATGGATTTCAGCGGCGCCTGGCTCAGCGTCCGGTCCAGACTGTCGGGTGGAATCTGCCCGGTAAGCAGGTTGTAGAGCGTAGCGGCCAGCGAGTATTGATCAGTGCGGGAGTCGGTCGGGCTGCTGCCGTATTGCTCCGGCGGGGCGAAACCCGGAGTGAGGCTGCGCGCGCCGGTGGTGGTCACCCCGCCGGCTTCGCTGGCTTTGGCGATCCCGAAATCCACCAGCACCGGTTTGCCTTCCGGCGTGATCTTGATGTTGGCCGGCTTGATATCCCGGTGGGTCACCGGCGGGTGCTGGGTATGCAGGTAGGTGAGCGCGTCGCAAATTTCCCCGCACCAGGACATCACCTGCGATTCCGGAATGGCGCCCTGCTGTTCGAGAATCGTCTTCAGGTCGTCCCCCGGGACGTAATCCATGATCAGGTATTGCAGGTCGCCTTCGATGAAGTGGTCGGTGACGCGGGGCAGGTTGGAGTGGCGCAGCGTAGCCAGGAGCAGCGCTTCGCGTTTGAATTGTTTCACCGCCTGGGGAAGGGGGTTGAGGTTTTCCTTGATCGCAACCGGCACCAGCAGGACCGCGTCTTCGCCGCGGTAAACCGCGCCCATGCCTCCTCTGCCGATGATGCCGATGATCCGGTAGCGGATGTGAAGCAGGTCGCCGGGCGTGAGGGTCATGCTTTACGCTCTTCCACCGCCTCGACCCGTTCGATTTCGGGGAAGAATTGCCGGACGGTGCCTTCCACCCATCCGTGCAATGTGCTGGGCGACAGCGGGCATCCAAGGCAGGCGCCTTCGAGCCTCACTTTCAGCACATTGTTTTCCACCCCCAGGTAGCGCACAGCGCCCCCGTGGTATTGCTCGATGTATGCGCTGAGCGATTCGATCAGGGCCTGAAGGGAATCACGCGCTGCATTATCGCCCCGCGGGGTGTTTGCGGTCATCCGGATCTCCTTGGCCAGATTGTACCTTAACTCCCCGTTGACAGGCTGGTAAAGCGGGGTAAAGTTTCCGTGATGGATGCCGAACTTTTGCGCCGCCTTGCGTCCCCGGAAGGATGCGATGTGCTCCACATGGCCGGGGAATTGGAACGGGGCGAGGAGCATTTCCTCGACGTCTGGGCCGCCCTGCAACGGGCGGGCGCGGAAAAGGAGCTTGCGCGCGGCGCGCTCGAGACGGTCCTCCTCCGCGCGCGGGCGGAGAAGAAATTCTCCCGCGCCCGGGAGATGTTTTTCACCCGCGAAGCGTTGGAACAGGCTTCGGCCGAACCCCTCTCCCGCCACCGCGCCGCGCGCTTCCGCGGGCTGGAACGGATCGCGGACCTTGGCTGCGGAATCGGCGGAGACACGCTCGCCCTGGCCGAGTGCGCGCCGGTGTGGGCCGTGGATCGCGAGCCGCTGCGTCTCCTCATGGCGCGGGAAAATCTCCGCGCGTACGCGCCCGTCCGTCCGGTGCGGTTCCTTCTCGCCGATCTCCTGCGCCCGGTCTTTTCCACCGCCGCGCGGAAGGGCATGGCGTTCTTTTGCGATCCGTCGCGGCGCGAGGATTCCCGCCGCGTATTTTCCGTCCGTCGTTACGGCCCGCCGCTGGCGGAGATCGTACGCCTGTATGGAGAGGGCGCCGCGGCGCTGTGCGTAAAAATTTCCCCCGGCGTGCGCTGGGAGGAGATCGAAGAAGAGCCGTGCGAGGTGGAATTTGTCTCCTTTGAAGGAGAACTCCGGGAGGCGGTGCTGTGGTACGGGCCGTTGCGCACCGCGATCCGCCGCGCGACGATTCTTCCGGCGGACGCGACCATGACCGAGACGGAGCCCCCCAGCGATGCGATCTCTCCGCCGCGCGCGGTGCTTTACGAGCCGGACCCCTCGCTCCTGCGCGCGGGCCTGGTGCGGCAACTGGCGGCGCGCTTGGGGGCGGCGCGCATCGATCCGGAGATTGCCTACCTGACCGCCGAAGCGTTCCATCCGACGCCTTGGGCGCGGGCCTACCGGATCGAGGAAGCGATGCCGTTCGGATTGAAGCGGCTGCGCCAGTGGCTGCGGGCGCGCGGGGTGGGACATGTGACGGTGAAGAAACGCGGCTCCCCGCTTGAGCCGGATGATTTGGAACGGCAATTGAAATTGCGGGGAGAGGAAAGCCGGATCCTGTTTCTGACCAAAGTCGGCGGAAAACCATACGTGTTGATTGCAGAAAATATGTATGACCGCGTCGGTCTTACATTGGAATGATCAATACTACAAGTCATGGCTCTCCCCCTTCCAAGAATAGTACTTTTGGGTCGGATCCTAAAAAACGGTGATCTCTTTGGTTATGATAAACCGGTATTGGTTTTTTAATAAATCCTTTTAGTTCATTTTTCGTTGAATCAACGGAGTATCAATTGGAGCGGTTGCCCAAGGAATTTCCCGCTTGCATTGCCGGCCGGAGGACATTATCATCGGTCTAGGCGCGCGGTCCATCCCCGCCGGAAGGCGGGTCCGGAGCGCGACGGGGTCTATGGCGCAACGACACGAGCTCTTGAGTTGGAACGACGTCGACAAACTGATCGACGTGCTCGTACCGCAGTTCCGCGGCGAGTATGACGCGATGGTGATCATCACCCGCGGCGGGATCGTCCCGGGCGGCCTGATCAGCGAAGTGCTCGACATCAAAACCCTGCTCACCGCCTCGGTGGATTTTCCGGAACAGGCGGACAAGCCGCTCCTGGTCTGGCCGAACTTCGTGCAATTTCCGGAGGACGAGCTCCTCAAAGGCAAGCGCCTGCTGGTGGTGGACGACGTGTGGGGATCGGGGCGCACCATCACCGCCGTGAAGAACCGCATCCTGGGCGCGGGCGGGATACCGGAACTGTGCGTGCTGCATTACAACCCGTACCGCAGCCTGTTCGGCGCGGCGCGCCCGGAATATTTCGGAGCCACCACCGACGCACGGATCATCTATCCATGGGAGAGCGGGCGCGGGTTGGATCACATCCTCCTCGACCGCGGAGGCGAGGAACAGTGAGAATGGGCCGGGTTGGTGAACGAGGGAGGCTGCAGCACAAGGAGATTGCCATGCGCAAGTCCGTCATTATTCCCCTCATCGTCTGCGCACTGTTTGGCATGCTTTTATCGGGATGCGGAATTATCGGCGGGGCGTTCACCCTGCCGGAGGAAGAAACCGGGGGCACCCCCGGCCCGGGCGGCAGCGTTCCCACCTCGAGCGCGGGTGGGGAAACGTCTGCGGTCGTCAACACGCCTCTTCCGATGCAAACGATCACCCTGGTGCCCACCGGCTTACCGAGCCTGCCCTCCGGCTGCGTCGACGCGCTCAGCGTGACGCTCGACGATTACGGCAAGACGCTTTGCGTGGGCGGGACGATTGCCAACCTGGCCTCGTCGCACGGCACCTACTACGTTTATTTCAGCAACACGCGCGGCAAGCTCTATATGATGGGCACCGAGTGGGTGGACCGGATCGGCTTGCGCGCGGGCGAATGCGCCTACGCCGAGGGAAAGCTTTCGCGCGACGGCGTCTCGCCGGTAATGCCGATCACCCCCTTCACGCTCAAGCGCTGCCCGGTCGCGCCGCCGAGCACGGCGCCGACCCGCACGGCCAACCTCCCCTCCAACTGCGTCTATGCCCTCGAGGTCACCAAGGATGACATCATATTCTTCGACGGCATCGGTGATGCCATTGCCAAGATATTCGGCTATCTGAAGCGTGAGGCGCGTGTTATAGGCCCCTCTCCTGCTTATTCCACGCATTCCTCAGCCGAGGCGGCCCACTCGGGATATGAGCACCTCACCTATGAGCTCGATCCGAACAACCGCTGGATGCCGGACCTTGTTGATCTGGAAAATCGCGCCGCCGCCGC
>JBEKDW010000147.1:0-6592 GCA_050014155.1 Anaerolineales bacterium | reverse complement strand
CGTCAGCATCAATCCCGCGTACAGTATGCCGACGAAGGGACGGCCCTCCTCGCGGAGGCCGTCGATCGCCGGCTGCAGAATGCTGCGTTGAATTTTTTCCGCCATCGCCGTGGCAAAGACGGGGACCGGCGCATACGCGCCCATCCCGCCGGTATTCGGACCGCGGTCATTGTCGAAAATCCGTTTGTGATCCTGCGCGGGAACTGTGACTTGGATGGAGTTGCCGTCGGTAAACCCGAACAGCGAAACTTCCGGGCCACTCATGCGTTCTTCCAGCACCACCTCGTCGCCGGATGGCCCGAATTCTTTTTCCACCATGATTTGCCGGAGGGCGGTTTCGGCCTGAGACGGATTCTCCGGAATGATCACCCCTTTCCCGGCGGCCAGGCCGGAGGCTTTGATCACGATCGGATGTTCGAGCTCATGCAGGTAGGCGAGGGCCCGGTCGTAATCGCGGAAGACGGAAAACTTGGCGGTGGGAATCCCCCGCCGCTGCATAAATTCTTTGGAAAAGACCTTTGAACTCTCGATTTCCGCGGCGGCCTGCGAAGGCCCGAACACGGCCAAACCCTTGGCGCGCAGATCGTCGGCCAACCCGGCGGCCAGCGGCCCTTCCGGCCCGATGACCACCAGATCGATTTTCCGCTCGAGCGCCGTTTGCACCAGGGCGTTTTTATCATCCGCTTTCACCGGTAGATTGGCGATCTCGGCGCCGTCCGCCCGCAGCCGGGCGGTGCCGGCGTTCCCGGGCGCGATATACAACGCCTTGAGCCGGGGCGACTGGGCCAATTTCCATCCCAACGCGTGTTCCCTTCCACCCGATCCGACAAGCAGCACTCTCATGGCGAGTTCCTCCGTCGGGCTTCCGCCGATGCACGGATGGATAACGCATTCCTCCCGCCGGGGCGGGAGGAATGCGTGTGGGCAGAGTTCAGCCGCTTCATCGGCAGCTTGGTGTTCCACGATGTGCAGGGATGAACGTTCAAAGCAGGATCCCTTCCAAAAGAAACAACCCGCCGACCTGGAAAAGTTCGTTGAGGAGGAATAACCGCGATCGATTCGGTCATGATTCGGATCGGCGGACATGGGGGGGATGGAAAAAATCTCCATCCGGCGGCGTAGCCGCTTTTTAGAATTGTACCATAAGGCGCAATTGCACGGATACGCTTCCGATGTGTCGCCGCGCTGTGTACCGCGCCGGGATTTATCCCGGTGCAGACAACCGCTATAAAACTTTCCGTTCCTGCAAAGTGGAGAGCAGCTGCTGCAGTTCGATCCCATATTTACGGGCGATATCGCGCGCGTAGTTGATCCCTTGCGGCGGCCCGGGCTGGATTTGGAACGTCCGGCGCACGGATGGTTCGCCGCCTGCTTCGGGAACTGCGTGTTCGCTGCCGGCCACAAGACTCGCAACCCGGCTGTCGCCGGGCGTATCCTGGTTGATCACATCGACGTCGCCCAGCTCATGCAGGTGCGTGGCGAAAATCGCCCGGACCCCGAGCTTGCGAAGCGCGCGGACGACGTCGCGGGCGAGGTAGAGGCATTCCCCCGGGCTGGTCGTGGAGAGCGATTCGTTGAGCAGGACCAGACTGTGACGGGTGATATGGCGGAAGATTTTTTCGATCCGCGCGGCTTCCTCGCCCAGGCGGCCGGTCTCCAAGCCTGGGCGTTCCTCGGTGGGAAAGTGGGAGAAGATGCCGTCCACCGGACTGATCCGCGCCCGCGAACCGGGAACGAACAATCCCGCCTGGAAAAGAACTTGCGCCAGTCCAACGGCCTGTGTGTAGATCGTCTTGCCGCCGCGGTTGGGGCCGGTAAGGATGAAGATGCGGCCTTCCTCGCCGAAGCGAATGCTATTGCAGACGACGGTCTTGCGCAGATCCTGTTCCTTCCCGGAATTCGCCAGGTCGACCGCCATGTTGATATTGTAGAAATCATCGATCTCGCACACCCGATCTTCCATCGGGGCGATATCCGGCCGGCAGACGGGTAGCCCGCTTGCGGTCAACCGCCGCATCAGGCGGACGCCGTTCAGGTAGAAGAGAACTTCATCGGCCAACCCGGCAAGCGGGAGGGTGTTGATCTGCAAATATTGGGTCAGCACCTGCGCGATCGGCCGGGTGGTTTCCCGGAGGATGTGATCCAAATCCACAAACAGCGGATGCAGTTCCTGGGCTTCCCGGATGGCCGAGGATACGACTGCATAGGTGCCGACAACCTGCTTGAAGGGAAGGATATGCAGTGGAGCGATGCTTTGTTCGTCTTCCCGGCTGCCTCTGCCAAACAGTTTGCCCAGGAATGTCCCCTGCCGGAAGGGCTTGTGGTGGATGGAAAGCAAAGTGGCTTCCACCGGATGCAGACCGGCGTCGAGATTTACTCCGATCGAGATCCCGGCAATCGTGTCGTACCGAGCGCGCAGCTTGGGTAGTTCCTTAATCATTTGGAGAAAAGCCGGCTGGGCCTGCACGGCGGAGAGGAAGTCCAGCAGCCGGAGCAAACCGGCGGATTGCAATTGCTCGCGTCGGGCGGAGAGCGAACTCCACAACTTATGGATGCAATCCGTATACAGTTCCAATTCCGTCATGCGGTATAGCGTTTTGTGGAGGGGAGTCTGTTCCGCCGGCAAGGGTCCGCCCAGCCGGCTCATTTCCGCGAGGGTAGGCTGAAGCGCTTCCAGCGTGTTCAACACATCCGGCAGGCGCAGGCAGTCTTCCAATACCTCCTGCCGGTAGCGAATCACTTCGGAATCCGTGGTGAGCGCAAGCAAAAAGGAAAGGATCGACTTGGCGTGTTTCTGATCGGAGCTGATATATTCGGCCAGGGTTTCGATTCCCAGATCGGCCTGCGTAAACTCCCCCCACCTTTCGCGTTCCGGATCGGTGTGCGGATCGGCCCCTCCAGGCCACAACAGGCTGAGTTGTTCCACTGGATGGACAGCGTTCATGCGGATTGCTCCATAATGATTGGAATAACGCCCGGAGAGCCGGGCGTTGTTGACCGATCGGAACGAATCCCGGGTTGCCGAAGGTCAGGCGATCGCTGTTTCGAATCCGGTTTTGGCCTGCTCAGGTTCCACTTCCAAGGGGTAGACGCCGGTATAGCAGGCGTTGCAATATCCGCTGCTGCGGCCGATGGCGCGCATCATGCTTTGCAAAGAAAGAAAATGCAGTGAATCCGCGCCCACGTGGCGGCGGATTTCCTCCACCGTCATGCGGTGGGCGATCAATTCCTCGAAGGTTCCGAAATCCACCCCCATGTAGCACGGATGCGTGATCGGCGGGCAAGTGATGCGCAGATGGACCTCACGCGCGCCGGCCTCGCGCAGGAGTTTCAGGAGCGGTCCGGCGGTGTTGCCGCGCACGATACTGTCGTCGATCACCACCACGCGCTTATCGCGCAGGTTCTCCTCGAGCGCGTTGAATTTGAGCGCCACACCCTGCTTGCGCAGGCTGTCGGTGGGCTCGATGAACGTCCGTCCGATGTAGCGGTTCTTGATGAACCCGTCGTTGAAGGGGATGCCGCTCTCGCGGGAATAGCCGATCGCAGCCGGGATCGAGGAATCCGGGACCGGGATGACCACGTCGGCCTTGGCCGGAGCCTCGCGCGCCAATTCCTCCCCCAACCGCTGGCGGACGTGGTGGACGCTGCGCCCATCCCAGATCGAATCCGGGCGGGAGAAATAAATGTGCTCGAAGGTGCACAGCGCCAGCGGGTTAGCCGGCGGCAGCGCCTGCAATACGGAAAGGGCGGTGTTGCTCAGCCGGATCACTTCGCCCGGCTTCACCTCGCGGATCGCCTCGCAGCCGATCGTGCGCAACGCGCAGGATTCCGACGCGGCTGCGTGCCCGCCGCTGGGCAGCCTTCCGATCGAAAGCGGCCGGAAACCCCACGGATCGCGCACGGCGAACACGCCCTCGCGGGTGAGGATGACCAGCGAGTATGCGCCGCGCCAGTTCGGCATGGTTTTCCGGATCCGTTCTTCCCAGGTGGCGCCTTCGGCTCCGGCCAGCATCATCGTGATCACTTCGCTGTCGGACGAGGACGAGAGGCCCACGCCGCGCTGCAGAAGTTCTCGCCGCAGGGCGTAGGTGTTGATCAGGTTGCCGTTGTGGGCGATGGCCAGCGGGCCGTAGCGGGTTTCGATGAGGAACGGCTGCACGTTGCGGAGTACCGAGGAGCCGGTGGTGGAGTAGCGGGTGTGCCCGATGGCGTATGAGCCGCGCAGGGAGCGGAGGTTTTCCGGGGTGAACACATGCGAGATCATCCCGACGTCTTTGTGGACGCGGGCGCTCTCGCCGTCGCACACCGCGATCCCGGCCGCTTCCTGGCCGCGGTGCTGCAGGGCGAAGAGCGCGAAGTAGGCCATGCTGGCCACGTCTTCCTTGGGGGCGAAGATCCCCACGATCCCGCATTCTTCGCCGGGCTGATCATCGAAAAAAGTTTTTTCAGCCATCGATCCGACCTTCCGCGAAAACCCCGCCGGAAACAGAAGGACACGAAGAGTTGCGCATCATCCTTCGTGTCCCTGATTCATCCGGACGCGGATTCCGCTGCTTCATTTTACACCTTTGCGCTCGAGAACGATTGATCGTCGGCGGTGACCTTCCGGGCTTGAGACTTCTGGAATTCGCTCACGCGCTCGGCCAGGGCCGGATCGGCAATGCCGAGGATCTTGGCCGCCAGCAGCGCCGCGTTGGCCGGGTCCAGCACCACCGCCGGCGCGATGCCGGAAGGCATGCGCAGCGAAGAGAAAATATCGACGCCGCCGAAAGCCTCGGAGGGGGGTGGGCAGGCGATCACCGGCGCGCGGACCTGGCCGTCGACGAAGGCCGAAAGCGCATTGCTCCGGCCCGCGACGGTGATGTATACCTTCGGCCGCGGATCGGATTCGTACTCTCGCAACATGTCGATCACATGCTGGGGGGTTTTGTGCGCCGACCCGATGCGCAGTGCCGTCTGCAGGCCGAGCGCGCGCGATACGTCGAGGATCTTGCGGCAGTGCTCCTCGTCGACCTTCGAACCCATGATGATGACGACCAATGCGTTGGACATGAAGGCTCCTTCACCTACCCCCTCCTCTGTCCTCCCCCGTTGACCTTCAGTCAACGGGGGAGGGATGGGAGAGGTTTCTTCCTCCCCCATTACCCATGGTAATGGGGGAGGACAGAGGAGGGGGTCACAGTATTCCGGCTCTCGATAAGTTATCCACGATCCTCGGTTCGGCCGGATACGCCGCCGGTTCGAACTTTTTGCCGGTGAGCATCTCAAAAATTGAAATATACCGGGAGCTCGCAGCGATCCACAGTTCTTCGGGCAGAGAGGGCGGATCGCCCTCTCCCCGATAACCCCGCTCGGCGTACGCCAGCCGCACAAGTTCTTTGTCGAAATTTTCCGGCTCTTCCCCTGCCGCAAAGAGTTTGCGATACGTATCCGCTTTCCAGAAGCGGGAGGAGTCCGGCGTGTGCACTTCATCGATCAGCATCACCCGCCCATCGGGGGTCAGCCCCAATTCATATTTCGTATCCACCAAGATCAGCCCGGCCCTCGCGGCCACTTCCTGCCCACGGCGGAAGATCGCCAGGGCGGCGGTGCTGACCTTATCCCACGTGGCCGAATTGACCAGACCCTTGGCGACCACTTCGGCGCAGGTCAGACGCTCATCGTGCGTCCCCTCCTCGCCCTTGGTGGTCGGGGTGAGGATCGGCGCGGGCAGCGACTGATTTTTTTTCAACCCGTCGGGGAACGTGTAGCCGTAGATTTCGCGCTCGCCGAGTGAATAGCGGTACCACAACGCCGTGGTCGTTACGCCGGTGATGTAGCCGCGCACGACCACTTCCACCGGGAAACGCTTGACCGTGTGCGCCACGATCGTATTCGGATCCGGGATGGCGATCATCTGATTATCGATCAGGTCACGGGTGGCGTCGAACCAAAAGGCCGAAAGCTGGTTGAGCACTTGGCCCTTGTACGGAATGCGCGCGAGAACCCGGTCGAAGGCTGACAGCCGGTCGGTGGTGACGAACAGTTTCCGCGCTCCGTCGAGCGAGTACCAATCGCGCACCTTGCCTTCATGCCGATCCGGCAGGGGAAGATGGGTTTTATCGAGCGCCAGGGGAATAACCGCGCCGATCTGTTGAGAAGACAGCATCACCGGCCTCCCATAGCGATTCGCACCGCCCGGCGGCCGGTCCCAGAAGCCATGGCGGCGAGCGCGGCCTTGAGCGCGTCGATGAGGATGAAAGGAGCCACCCCGGCGGCAATTCCCGCGGCAAGGTTGCCGTGGAGGAAGAAGATGGTGAGCCAGGTTGCGCCCGCCGTGTAGATGGCGAAGATCCCGGCGGCGCCGGCCAATACTTCCGCACCCGTGAGGCGGCCACGCGCGCGTTCCGCCGTCCATCCGGCGGCAAAGGCGCCGGCGACGAAGCCGACGAGGTATCCGGCGTCCGGTGTAAGCCACACGGCCGGTCCGAGCATGTGCGCGTCCAGCGGCAGTCCGGCGGTGATGGCAGCCAGATACGCCAGTTGGCTAATTGCGCCGTCGCGCGGGCCGAGAACCAGGCCCGAGAGCAGGACGGCCAACACCTGCAGCGTG
>JBEKDW010000146.1:0-9421 GCA_050014155.1 Anaerolineales bacterium | reverse complement strand
CGAATCCGGAGGCCGGGCCGAACTCCCGTTGTAGATCCTGGAAAACGTCGCTGCCAGTCATGCCGCCTTTACACCTCGTCCGGACCGCGCAAGACGGTCGCCTGGCTGCGATGATCCCGCTTGGCATCCCGCCGGGCCGGAAGCGGCGCGCGATACACGCCCTGTGGACCGACCACCCAGCTCAACGGGCGGCGCTCGGTTCCCACCGCGCGCTGCAGCAGGTTGAGTCCTTCAACGAACGCGTACGGGTTGGGGGGACAACCTGGGACGTATACGTCCACCGGCAGGAATTTATCCACCCCCTGAACCACGCTGTAAATGTCGTACATTCCGCCGGAATTCGCGCAGGAGCCCATCGAGATCACCCAGCGCGGCGCCATGACCTGTTCATACAGCCGCTGGACAACCGGCGCCATCTTGATGAACATCGTGCCGGCGATGATGATCATGTCGGACTCGCGGGGCGTCCCGCGGATGATCTCCGAGCCGAAACGGGCGAGATCGTACTTGCTTGTCAGACTGGTGGCCATTTCCACAAAACAGCATGAGAGCCCGAACCCGAACGGCCAGATCGAATTACTCCGTCCCCACGCGAGCAAATCCTCCAGCCGCGTAAGCAGAACTGACCGCTTAACCACCTCTTCCAAAGTCTCTCGCGAGGAAGCCGGGGTGAGATTTGGAACGTTATCAATCGTCCGCGTCACGGCGGGTTTCCTCCTTGCGACGATCCAACGATTTGCGGCCGATGGATCCCCAGTCCAGAGCGCCGATCCTCCAGAGATACGCCAGTGCCGTCAGCAGAACGCCGATGAAGAATACCATTTCCGCATACCCGGCCCAGCCCGCTTCCCGCAGCGAAACAGCCCATGCGTAGATGAAAACCGCCTCCAGATCGAACAGGACGAAGAACATCGCCACCAAGTAGAACCGGACGGAGAATCGAACGCTTGAGGGTCCGGTGGGCACGATCCCCGATTCATACGGCTCGCCGGTCGCCTTCCCCGTGTGGCGTTCCCCCAGCACGGATGAGATCGCGATCGTCGCCGTCACCAGGATCAGAACTGCGACGGCATACACCCCCAGCGGCCAGACAATTTCCGTGATGGGTGGCTGCATGTTCGCTGCTCCTCTCTCGCCGATTTTAACCCCGGCCATCTTGCGCCGGTTCCGGGATTTACGACCAACGCCGCTTCACCTTGAGCGCTGGCAAGGCTCCGATCTGGGCCTTGTTTAATTTTAAATATACCGTACGTTCGGCAATCCGGTCGATCTGTCGGACCGGGATCGTTACGTCCCGGGGGTCCCACAGATGCCCCTTGCGCAAAACCAGATGCGTGATGTGATATTTTTCCGGTTCGACGATGAACTCGTCCACTGTCCCGACGTAGCCGTCGCTGGCTTCCACCGGCGAACCCCGGCGGACGGCCAATTCGCCCGGCGGGATTTTCTCATGCTCGAGGAGGACGCCCGCCACGGCAGGGGCCGCGTACGGCTGGAGGAACATGGTCCCGCTCAGGTCGTAAGGAATGAATTCAGATTCCGAGAATATTTCCATCTGCTCCAATTCGGCGCGGGTGCAGGAGAGCCGGATGAGGTCCGGATCGCTCTCTCCGATCCGCTCGATCGGCACCAAGCGGGAAATTATGGATCCGCCGGGCTCCCTCACCACAACGTGGGTTATGCCGTCGTTGAGCGGATTGAGCACTGCGCACAGCGAGCGCCCGCAGTCTCCGTCTTGGCAAATCACTTTGGCGTTTATCGGAACGTCCATGCTGCGCCGTCCTTTCCCGCGATCTCCAACCGTCCGCTTAGCGCAAATCCCGCATCGTCTGCAGATAGTTGATGACGTTCTCCCTGCTGAGAACGCCCTGGATCTGTCCGTCCACCATCACCGGAAGCTGGTTGACCCCGTCCTGGTTCATTTTCTGAAGGGCGTCCCACAACTCCGCGTCGGGTCCGATCCAGTCCATTTTTTCGGTTGGGATCATCGCCTGCGAGACCAGCGTGCGGGACCATTCCTCGCGCGGAATCTCGCGCACCTTGTGTAAAGTCATGATTCCGGCCACGACCCCGGCGTTCTCGACGATGAAGAACCGCCTTCCCGCTCCGAGAATGTGATCGTCGGCCAGCCGCTGCAGGGAAATATCGGCCGGGATGGTTACATAATTACGACCCATGATTTGCGAAACCTTGTGGCCCGCCAACAGCGTGCGCAACGTCTGCTGCCGGACTTCTCCGGTGGATGCATTTTCCAGGAACCAGCCGATGAAGATGATCCATACGCCGTTAAGGAAGGAGCCGAAGAAGATCAACCACACGCCCAGCAGGATGAACAGATATGCGACGATGCGTCCCAGCGTGGCGGCGATCAGCGTGGCGCGGTCGAAATTCTTTACGACCCCCCAGACAATGGCGCGGAACACACGGCCGCCGTCGAGCGGGAAACCCGGGATGATGTTGAAGAGCAGCAGCAATCCGTTGATATAGGTGAGATACTGGGCCAGCGCCAGGAGCGGCGGAACCCCAGCCACCACCGATTGCAGCGCCGCGAAGACGAGCGCCAGCAAGAGGCTTACCGCCAATCCTGCCGAGGCGACGAGGAAATCCGTGAGCGGCTTGGTGGCTTCCTCCGTAATTTGAGAGACCCCTCCGAAAACAAACAGCGTGATCGAACTTACCGTGATGCCGTTGCGCTGAGCCACCACCGAATGTCCTAACTCGTGCAGCAGTACGCAGACGAAGAACATCACGGCCGTGGTGGCGCCTAAAATCCAATATTCGGGGACGGGCCAATTGGGGTATGCGGCGGGGTAATAGGAACCGGCCAGCAACCAGGTTAACAGAACGAAAATGAGGAACCAGGAATAATCCAGCCGGACGGGAATATTAAAAATTTTTCCGAGAGAGACCGTTTGTGACCGCATGAACGCTCCTTTATATCCCAAACGCGCGGCGAAGTGGAAACTCGGGACCGGAAGGATTATTTCCGGTGAGGCGATGTGTCCGCCTAACCCTGCCCCTCCGGCCTTTCGCGATCGTCACCCCTATGGACAAGGCTTCCCACGATCAACTTCTCCCAGGCTTGTTCCGCGGCCCAAGCCACATCCTCCTGCGGAGCCAGGCCCTGCAGCGTGCGCAGCAATTTTTCGATCGTCTCGTCATGGAACCCGCCATCCGCCAAGGCGTGCAATACGTGGCGGGCTCCCTCGCGCATCCGGATGGATCCGAAGCACGAGATCAAACCCTGGAGCACAGCCCCCAAACTGGCCGGCCCCATCGCGATCAATCCTTCTGCGGCCAGCCAGCGCACTCCAAAATCGTCGTCCTCCATTGTATTCATCAAATCGGTGGCCGTATCGGGATCATGAATCTGGCTGAGCGCCTTTGCCGCCTGCCAACGTGCGTTGCCGTTGGAATCCATCAGTGCAGCGAGGAGCGCAGGAATGGCGGCATTTCCCAAAGCCAGCAACTTCTCCCTGACCTCGGCCCGCTTGCGCGAGTTCTGGTCGCTTAATCCGGCAACCAGCCTGCGGCCTTCCGCAACCCGCAGCCGGTCCTGCGGATCGGCGTTCAGCCGCTGCTCAATTTTCCCCAAGGAGGATTCCAACCGAGGTTGTGAAGACATCCGTTCCACCTTCCGCTCATGAGTCATAAGTCCGCCCACCATAGGTTGAAGGAAGCGCCGTTAATCCGGCGGGACCGCGCCCGGCGGTCAGCGGCGGATCCGAATTCTACCCAGCGCGGGTTGCAGCCAGCGGTCCCCGCCCCACCAACCGGCAATCCGCCAGGCAAGCACCAACCCGATCTCCAAAACAAGCAAAATTGGATTGACGCTGACCGAGCCTGCCAGAAGGTAATTGAAACTCATCAACCCTCCGAAGAAAGCCGCAAGGCCGGTTAGAATTCCCAGCAGAAGACCGACACCGACCAGAAACTCTCCGAACGAAACAACATAACTCCATGCGGCCACCTGCGGCAAAACGATGTTTTGCACAAACCAGCCATACCAGGATTGGACGTTCGGATGCGCACCCGTGGCCAGGGTAAGCGAATGGTTCAGAAAACCGGCCAGGGAAACGCCCGCTTTGCTTCCGACCCATGTCGCGTCGTTTAGCTTCGCCCACCCGGCGGTGAGCCATTGCCAGGCTGCATACAAGCGCACGATCAACCAGAACCAGGCCCAGCGCGTATCACTGATAAAACGGATTGGAAATCCGTGCGGCTGGACACCCGCCTGCCCCGGATTATTTTTCATTGCCATGCATGTCTCCTTCCATAGACGACAGCGAGTCTCAATATCATTTCCCGCGGGCGGCTTCACCAAGCCCGCTTCACGGTTCCATCCCTTGGGTCGGTGCTCCGCGCTTAACCCTTAGCGGGCGTTTTGACGCTCAGCGTTCCGAGTGCCCGTTTTACGCTGTCCTCGGGACTCACCTTGATCTGCATATCCGCAAGCCGGCCGTTTTCGTCGACGACAAAATGGCTTCGGACAATGGAGCCGCCGCCCCACACACCGTAGGCTTCCGCCACCCGGTGGTCGGTATCCGCCAGCAGCCGGAAGGGAAGGTTATATTTGTTCTTGAACTGTATATGCGAATCGACGCCGTCGGGGCTGATCCCTAAAACTAAGGCATGTTGTTCCTCGATCACGTGATACTTATCTCGGAAGCCGCAAGCTTGCGTTGTGCAGCCCGGCGTGTCATCTTTTGGATAAAAATAGACGACAACCCGTTTTCCGCGAAAATTAGATAGCTTCACTTTAGATCCGCCGTCGCTGAACAATTCGAAATCCGGAGCCAAATCGCCAATTTGAAGCGGTTTCTTAGCCATAATTCTCTCCTTTTCCACGAACTTGACCGACCGGAATTTCATATATCTGCATCTATTGTAGCAACTTTTGTTGTATAAAATAATTATAATTCTTCCGGAAGAATGAGACTGGCATGAATAAAAGAAACGAATTATTTGATAAGAACGGCATAATTCCTCCGTTCCCTAACGAATGGATTTTGGCTAATTTCGCCCGAGCCTGGAAGCAAGCATTGTTCTTGACGCTCATTAAACCTCTTCTTAACATGTCTTTTCAACCAAACAAACTGAAATACAGTACTACACAACCCCGCTTTGATTTCCCCGTCGGAAACCCCTACCCTCAGGGATCCCTCTAAAAAGGCCTATTAACATCGGCTGATATTCCGGTGTCTCCATATGGGGTTGAAAGACGACGCAACAACTGAATCGGCCTGGCTTGTGGTTTAATACCACTCCGAAGGCCGTGTGGGGCACCCGCCGACGGCTGTCTATAAGGTGACGATGTCATGATAACCAGCGAAAATATAATCATCGAGCCGTCCATCCTGTCCGCGGACTACGCCCGACTCGGAGATCAGGTACGTGAGGCTGAAGCCGCTGGAGCCGACGCGATCCAGATCGACGTAATGGACGGGCACTTCGTCCCGAATCTGACCTTCGGGCCTGGGATAGTACGAGCCTTACGTCCGCTGGTCGGGCTTAAACTGGATGTACATCTGATGATCGACAATCCGGATTTGTTCATCCGCGATTTCGCCCAAGCTGGAGCCGACCGCCTGATCGTCCACCAAGAAGCCTGTCCAAATCTGGGCCGAACCTTGCAGGCGATATGCGATCTGGGAGTGGACGCGGGTGTCGCCATCAACCCGGCTACGGCTGTTAGCGTCCTGGAGGAAGTCCTGGGCCGAGCAGATGTTATCCAGGTGATGACGGTAAACCCGGGATTTGGCGGCCAGGAATTCATTCTCTCGCAATTGGAAAAAATAAGCCGCATACGAACCATGCTGCAGGAACGGGGATTGACAACCCGCATCGCGGTGGACGGCGGAATCGACGAAAAGACCGCGCCGCTGGCCGTCGCCGCCGGGGCGACCGTCCTGGTCGCCGGCTCGGCGATTTACAACCGCCACGGCACGGTGAAGGAAAATATTACCGCTCTACGAGCGATTGCGCAGGAAGCATTGTCGACCGCGCAACGTCGGCCCTCATAACACTTTCTTTCGTCGCCTGGCCTCCGCGGTGACGGTGGCTCGACGCATCAAGGATCTCCCCTACCTGCAGCCGGGTTCCAATTTTATTTATTTTTAATACGGTATCGGCCGCCCTACAGCTATCCTGTCCCAGGGCTTCCTTTTATCGTTTCATCCTTTTTTTCAATCTTCACTTACTGGACTTGAACCCTGAACACATGCAATACCCACTGCGAATCCGGAATATTCGGGCTCATGAGATTGACTGCACGGGGATGTTCGCGCAGGGCGAGGATAATCCCGTCGTTCAGTTGGTCGCGGGTGAACGTAAGCGTTCTGTTCTCCAAACCGGTGAATGTAACCTGGGAAAAGTCTGTCACGCCCGCCGCGGCGAGAAAATCCAGCACGATCGGTCCTTGCTCATTCTTGCCGGCGATCACCACCAGTTGCAGCGGAAGGTTCGCTATCGTCGAATATTCCAACGTTACGCTGGTGCCGTCGGCCCGGACGACTTCGACCGGAGGAGCTTGGGTGGACGTGTTGGGCGTTGGTGACGCCTGGGTGAGGTCCTAGCACACCATCATTCCGGATCGCATCTTCGTCATTGTAATAGAAAGCACAGTCTGGTGCAATCAAATGAAAAACGATCATCGAATGCTAATCTTCGCAAACCCTACAGCGCAATGGCTTGGTTTCCCTTTGTGCGCATTTTTATTCCACCTCCTCCGCCGATATAGTTTGACCGGGCATTTTCTCACCCCGATCACGCGGTTTCCAATCGATTCCATCGTTCTTCTCCAAAGGGTATAATCACCGCCGGAGATTCATAGGATCACCGGGGATAGGAATATGTTGCGTGTTAGCACACCCACATCCGTTTCGCTGCGCCATCGACCGATCATCGTCCGCGCGGTCCGCGTACTCCGGCATCTGGCAATGGCCGGAGTAATTGCCTGGATGGTATCCTCCTGCGGATCGACCACACCGGATACATCCTCGGCCGCTTCCACGCATTCCGCACAAACACTGGCCATGCTGATAACACAAATGGGCGGTCCCACGGAATCGAGCCTCACCCGTTCTCCCACGTCCCGCGCAACCCCCAGCATCACGCCAACCCGCACCGCCGTTTCCAAGGGCACCCGCAGCGTCATTCCCACCGTTCTGTTGACCACCCCAACTCGGCACCCGGTCCGGGCAACCTTTCCCGGCGCCACGCCGACCACCAACGGCACATCGTTATTCACACAGACGCTCACCAAACGATGCAATGCGGCATATTACGTGGGCCCCATCCCGCCGGATAATAGCGAGGTCAAAGCGGGATCAACGTTTGTCCAAACCTGGGTGATCCGGAACGCCGGCACCTGCACCTGGTATCCGAGTTATTTCCTTTTCTATTATTCCGGCGCGCACATGCTAGGACCGGATATCGTAGACTTCCCCCAAATCATTCCGCCGAATGGGACCCTGTTCCTTTTCATCACGCTGGTCGCCCCGGGTGATCCGGGGACATATACCGGCCGGTGGTATCTCCGGGATCCGAATTTTGTTCAGTTCGGAATCGGGCCCGAGTATAGCGATCCGCTTTTGGTGAAGATTACCGTGGTCGCGGACACCGGGGGGTAATTCGACAGCGGGAGGAAACGCAAGGGCGACTTCCCGGTTAAAAAAGGGGAACAACTCCTTTGCGATCGTAACATCCGCTCCGGTCGTGTAGGTCAATCCTTCCATCTTGCGAGGTCTGATGAGGCTCTTCGTTCCAGGACGGATTTGTCTTTTTGGCGAACATTCCGATTGGGCCGGCGGGTATCGCAGGATCAATGCCGAGATCGAGAAGGGGTATACGCTCATCTGCGGCACGGACCAGGGGATTTACGCCGAGGTGGAACCTCATCCCACATCGCTTGTCCTGTCCTCCGCCACCCGGGACGGAATTCAGCATGGTCCATACGAAATCCCGATGCACCCCAAGGCACTGCTGGAAGAAGCGGAGAAGGGCGGCTTCTGGAGTTATATTGCCGGTGTGGCATATCAGGTATTGACCAATCATCATGTGCGCGGATTGGTTATCCACAACGACCGAACCGACCTGCCGATACAGAAAGGTCTCTCCTCCAGCGCGGCGATCAGCGTACTGGCGGCGCGCGCCTTCAACCGCGTCTACGACCTGAAACTCACCGTGCGCGGCGAAATGGAACTGGCCTACATGGGCGAAATCACCACGCCCTCCCGCTGCGGCCGGATGGACCAGGGCTGCGCCTTCGGCAATCACCCGGTGCTGATGACCTTCGACGGCGACCGTCTGGACACTTCCACGCTGACCGTCGCGAGCGAGCTGTATTTTGTCATCGTCGATCTGCAATCGCGCAAGGATACAATGGAAATCCTTAACCGCCTGAACCGCAGCTACCCGATCGCCGAGACCGAAATCGAACGGGGCGTGCACGAACTCCTGGGCCCGGTCAACAAGCGCATCGTCGGGCAGGCGGTGGAGGCGCTGCGCGAGGGCGACGCCCGGCGGCTCGGCGCGCTGATGACCGAAGCGCAAGCGCTCTTCGATCGATACGGCATTCCCGCCTGTCCGGAAGAGCTGACCGCTCCCGTGCTGCACAAAGTGCTCTCCTATGCGCCGCTTGCGCCGCACATTTGGGGCGGAAAAGGCGTCGGTTCGCAGGGCGATGGGACAGCGCAATTCATGGCCCGCAGCGCGGAAGACCAGCAGGCTGTCATCGAGATCCTGGAAAAGGATCTGCATCTGTCCACGCTGACGCTCACGATGCGCCCCTCGCAGCGGATCCGCCGGGCGGTCATTCCGGCTGCCGGATTCGGAACCCGCCTGTTCCCCGCTTCGAAGGCCACCAAGAAGGAACTGTTCCCGGTGGTGGACCGGGACGGGATCGCCAAGCCCGCCATCCTGTATATCGTCGAAGAAGCGCTGGATGCCGGGATTGAAGAGATCGTCATTGTCGTCCAGCCGGACGATCTGGACGAGTTCCGTTCCTTCTTCAACGATCCGGTATCCGTTGAGAACTTCAACAAACTGCCGCGGCAATTCCAGGAATTTGCCGGCCGCATCCTCGATATCGGCAAGCGGGTGACGTTTATAACCCAGAAGGCACAGGAAGGCTTTGGGCACGCCATCTATTGCGCAAGGGAAGCCGTCGGTGACGAACCCTTCCTGCTGATGTTGGGAGACCACTTGTACCGGGCCAAGGGGGAAAAATCCTGCGCGGCGCAACTCGTCGAAGCCTACAACCGGTACGGCACCAACATTCTTGGCCTGCGCAGCACGCCGGAGGATTTGATCGCCAACTTTGGAACCGTTGGCGGGGTATGGGTGGAAGAAAACCGCCTCCTGAACGTCACTGAGTTCGCCGAAAAACCCACGGTGGATTACGCGCGCAGCAATCTGCGTG
>JBEKDW010000145.1:0-6600 GCA_050014155.1 Anaerolineales bacterium | reverse complement strand
GAGAGCCGCGGCGTGTCCGACCCGCGCGTGCTCGAAGCGATGCGCGCCGTACCGAGGCATCGTTTCCTGTCCACTGATGAGCGCGCCTCCGCCTATGACGACACCCCCCTCCCCATCGGCTCCCATCAGACTATCTCCCAACCGTACATCGTGGCCTACATGACCGCGGCGCTGGAATTGCAAGGGGAAGAGAAGGTGCTTGAAATCGGCACCGGATCGGGATATCAGACCGCGATCCTGGCCTGCCTGTCGCGCGCCGTATATTCGATGGAACGCATTCCGGAACTGGCGAACCGCGCCCGGGAAAATCTCCGGGAGTTGGAGATCGACAACGCCGAGGTGATCGTCGGCGACGGGACCGTCGGGTTGCCGGACAAAGCCCCTTTCGACGCGATCCTGGTGACGGCCGGAACGCCCATCCTCCCGGATCCACTGTTGGAGCAATTGGCCCCCTCCGGCCATCTAATCGCACCCGTCGGAGGACGCGGTGTTCAGGAACTCGAATTCTGCACGCGAATTCCCTCCGGAATCGAGCGCCGCCGGCTGATTTCGGTCGTTTTTGTGCCGCTGATCGGAAAATACGGATGGGAAAAGGAATGACTTTCGGACCCGGAGATTCTTGGTGACAGATCCCGTTATTCACCTCCACGACCTGCATAAAACATACGTCGTCAGCGAACGGGAATCCGGAATCCTGGCCGCTCTGCAAAGCCTGCTGCACCGTGAAACGGAGAATGTTCCCGCCGTCGACGGCATCTCGTTCGACCTGAGTTCCGGCGAGGTCGTCGGATTCCTGGGCCCGAACGGCGCGGGGAAGACCACCACGCTCAAGATGCTCTCGGGCCTTCTGCATCCCACCGCCGGCGATGGGACGGTGTTGGGATACGTCCCCTGGAAACGGGAGAAGGAGTTCCTGCGGCGGATCACGCTGGTCATGGGCCAGCGCAACCAACTCGTCTGGGATATCCCCGCCTTGGATTCATTCGAACTCAACCGGGCCATCTATCGGATCCCCGCCCCCGATTACCAGCGGATGCTTTCGGAAATGACCGACCTGCTGGAGCTGGGACCGCTCTTGCGAAAGCCGGTGCGCAATCTTTCGCTGGGGGAAAGGATGAAATGCGAAATCGCCGCGGCGCTCCTGCACCGGCCGCAGGTGGTCTTCCTCGATGAACCGACGATCGGGCTCGACGTGACGATGCAGCGTCGGATCCGCACCTTCTTGTCCGAGTACAACCGCCGTTACGGCGCGACGATTCTGCTCACCAGCCACTACATGGCCGACGTCGAAGCGCTCTGCCGCCGCGTGATCGTCATCCACCACGGCCGGCTCCTCTTTGACGGCGACCTTTCGGATCTGGTACAGCGCTTCACGGCACACAAAACCATCGTAGTCCGGCTCGCAGACTGTCAAACCGACCTGCATTCCTACGGCGATGTCGTTTCCTGTGACGAGGGTTCCTTCACGCTGCGCGTGCCCAAGGCCCAAACGGCACGCGTCACCGAGCGGCTGCTGGCGGACCTGCCGGTCATCGACTTGCTGGTGGAGGATCCCCCAATCGAGGAAGTGATCGAACGGGTTTTCGAGCAGGAGGCGCCGTGAGCGGCCTGCGGGATTTATACGCGCAGCAGTTCAAGACCACCTTCGCATCGATGCTGCAATACCGCGCTTCGCTCGTCATCTGGATGATCGGGCACGTGCTCGAACCGCTGGTCTACCTCATCGTCTGGTCGACGGTTTCCACCACCGGCGGAGGCAGCGTCGGGGACTACACCACCAGGGATTTCGCGGCCTACTTCCTGGTGATGATGCTGGTCAATCACGTCACCTATACTTGGATCATGTATGAATACGAATACCGCGTGCGGGAAGGAAGTCTGTCCTTCGCCTTACTCCGTCCCGTGCATCCGATCCACGCCGATATCGCCGACAACGTTTCCTCCAAGTTGATCACCCTGCCCTTCATGCTCCTCATCGCGTTCATCCTGGCGTTGATCTTCCGTCCGACAATCGTCCTCGTTCCCTGGACGGCCGCCGCCTTTCTCCCCGCGTTGCTGCTGGCCTTCCTGCTGAGATATCTGATCGAATGGACCCTGGCCTTGACGGCTTTCTGGACAACCCGGGTTGGCGCGGTCAACCAGACCTACTTCGTCGCGATGCTGTTTCTCTCCGGGCAGATGGCCCCGCTTTCCCTGTTCCCAATGCCGATAAAAATCGCAGCAACGATCCTGCCATTCCGCTGGATGGTCAGTTTTCCAGTGGAGCTGATCCTCGGGCAGTTGACCCCGCTCGAAGCAGCAGAGGGCATTCTGGCGCAAGTCCTATGGGTCGGCATTGCGTTCGTTCTGCTTCGGATGGTATGGCGGGCGGGCGTGCGGGTGTATTCGGCGGTGGGAGCATGAACTACCTGCGGCTCGTCTGGGCGTTTTTTCGAATCGGCGTAATGGGCGAGGCAGCCTATCGCATCAATTTTTTCATCCAATTGTTCCAGTCGCTGCTGGAGTTGGCCACCTCGCTGGCCGGGCTGGCGGTGATTTTTTCCTACACCAACAGCCTGGGTGGCTGGAGCCCCGACGAAGTCCTCGCGCTGGTCGGCGTTTATTTCCTCATCGGCGGCATGATCGGCCTGGTGATCCGGCCGGGGATGGAGCAATTAATAGAAGATGTGCGCGAGGGGACGCTGGATTTCACGCTGACCAAGCCGGAAGACGCCCAACTGCTCGTAAGCCTGCGTCAGGTGGATATCTGGCAACTGATCGATATCCTCATGGGGTTCGGCGTGCTGGCCGCGGCGCTGCCCCGGCTGGGGGCGCATGTGGGAACGGCCCAGGCAGCGGCGTTCGGCGTCATGCTGCTTTGCGGCGCGGTCATTATTTACAGTTTCTGGCTGATCCTGGCGACGCTTTCGTTCTGGTTTGTGCGGGTGGAAAACATCCTTGAAATATTTCAGAGCATGTACGAAGCTGGACGCTGGCCGATCAGCCTGTATCCGGGATGGTTGCGCTTCGCGCTCACCTTTATCGTGCCGGTGGCTTTTGCTGTCACAGTTCCGACCGAGGCGCTGACCGGCCGCCTGAGCGGAACCACACTCCTGGGAGCCGTCGCGTTATCGGTGGTGTTGCTTATGGTGTCCCGCTTAATCTGGCTCAGGGGATTGCGCCAATATTCCGGCGCCTCGGCGTGAAAGGAATAAGCACGGATCCCGCACCCACGATCGCGGCGGGAAAACTCGTATGAAAAGATTCCACCTGCTTCCAGCGCTCCTCCTAGCCCTACTTCTATCGTCCTGTCTCCCGGCCGCGCCGGTCGATACGCCGACGCTTGCGCTAACGTCCGCCGCAAGCATCACTCCGATCATCTCGCCGACGGTCGCGTCTACCGTCACGCAGACGCCGGCACCCTCTCCCTCGCCGTCTCCGAAAGCGCACCGGGTGCTGATCATCAGCATCGACGGGCTGCGGCCGGATGGGCTTCTGCAATCCAATATTCCCCGGATCAGCGCGCTGATTAACAGCGGCGCCGCCTCCTACTCAGCCCAGACCGTTTTTCCCAGCGTCACGCTTCCGGCTCATGCTTCCATGCTCTCGGGCCGGTGCGTGTCCAAACACGGAATCAACTGGGACGATTACGAACCCGACAAAGGGTACCTGCAGGGAGCTACCATCTTCTCCGTCGCACACGACGCGGGAATGCGCACGGTCATGGTGGTCGGCAAGGAGAAACTGAAAACCATCGCCCGCCCAGGAACCGTGGATAAATTCCGCTTCATTTACGGCACCGACGAAGAGATCGTTCAGGCTGCCCTGGAAGAATCTGCGGGGGGATTTGGCGTGCTCTTCGTGCATCTTACCTATCCCGATTCCTTCGGACATGCCGACGGCTGGATGTCGGCCACATATTTGAGCGTCATCGGACACGACGATACCGTCGTCGGGACTCTTCTTGACGGCTTACATGCGCAAAACCTGATGGAAGGGACACTGATCATCCTCACAGCGGACCACGGGGGTCACGATCAATCCCACGGATCCTTGCTCCCGGTGGATATGACCATACCCTGGATTATTTTTGGTCCGGGCGTTGTTGCCGGTCCCCCGCTGGAGGTCCCGATCCTGACCACCGACACGGCCGCGACCGGCGTCTGGGCACTCGGGTTACCTCTCCCCTCCGACTGGGACGGCCGGCCGGTGGTGGAGGCATTCGGGTTGAACGCCGAATCCGTTCCGGTCGCCACCGCTGCGGCGGGCCGGTGCGCATCGTAATGCTATTGCGATTATGATCGATTAATTAGTGGAAAGGGTTATTGAGAAACGCCCGATACATACTGTTAATGTGCCGGTGTTTTAAGCTGAGGTCGATCCACTGATTGTCAACTGGGCGACGTTTTTGCCACGGCGGCAACGACACAATTCCGGCCTTGTTCCTTCGCTTTGTAAAGCGCCTCATCTACCGCGGACAGCAGCGCATCGCGCGTTTGACCGTTTTCCGGAAATCCGGCGACGCCGATGGAAACCGTCGCGGAGCCCAGGGACCGGCCGTGATGACTAATCTCCAACAACCGCACACCCTCACAAATTTGACGGGCCCGTTGATAGGTGGATTCCAGCGAGGCATCCGGCAAAATAAGAACAAACTCGTCTCCCCCATACCGGCAGGAGATATCCTCCGCCCGGATGTTGGATTGGAGCCAATGGCCCAATACTGCCAGGAGGGTGTCGCCCGCTTCATGGCCGTACAGGTCATTAACCTGCTTGAGGTCGTCCACATCCAGCATGATCACCCCGAGCATCGCCGTCTTGCGCTGGGCGCGGGCCAACTCGCGCAGCAGCGATTCTTCCAGATAGCGCCGATTGAATAAACCGGTTAACGCGTCCCGAATGGATTGAATTCGCAGAGTCTCACGCAGCGATAAATTGGCCAAGGCCAATGCGATGTGTTCGGCGGCGGTGGTCGCCAGTTCCTGCTTCAAATCCAGCCGAGTTTCCGGAGCGCCTTTGTCCCGAAGGTTCCGTAAATGAAGAACGCCGATCGTTTCGCCCTGGTCTTTCAGCGGGATGCATAAATAAATTGGTTCTTCTTCGGCGCCCAAGCGTACATGCGGGCAATACAATCCGGGCTCCGCCGTATTTACGATGTGAATGCTTCCGCTCTGAATACATCGACAATCCTGCGGCGAAAAAGATTCCGTTCGGTCCGGATCTTCCCCCCAACTTGCGGCAACTGAATATTGGCCGTTCTCCTTGTTTAACAAGAACAGTCTCCCCGCCTGAACGGGGATTAACGTATCCATCTGGTTGGAAATGACGGGGTAGGCTTCCTCCGGAGTACGGCAGGCCTCCAGCAATTCACCCATCTTGTTCAGCACGTTGATTTCCCGGTTCCGCCCTTCGAGCCAGTTGACCATTTCCGCCAGCTTGTCGTTGGCCATTTGAACGGAAAGTTCCATCGTTTTTCGTTCGGTAATATCCCGGGAAATTCCGAAAGTGCCGATGATCTGCTGCTCCCGGTTTCGCATCGGGACTTTTGTCGTGGAGACCCACGTTTCGCGGCCTCCCGGCCAGGTCTCCTTCTCCTCCATTCCCACCAGCGGCACTCCGCTGGCTATGATTTGCTGTTCGTCGTTATACGCCTGCCGGGCGTGCTCTTCGGCAAAGAAATCAAAATCCGTCTTGCCGATGGCCTTTGACGCATCGTCCAATCCGAACCTGGTGGCTTGAGCCTTGTTGATCATTAGGAAACGGCTTTCCGCATCCTTAAAATAAATGTGATCGGAGGTGTTGTCCATCATCGTGCGGAACAGATCGCGCTCGTAGGCCAGTGCCTGTTCCGCCCGCCGGCGTTCGGTGATTTCAATTTGTAAAGCCGCGTTGGTTTTTTCCAGCGTTATATTCGATTCACTCAACACAGTCGCGGCAATCCGTGCTTCTTCCCCCCGTTTGTGTTCGGTAATATCTCTCGAAATTCCAAATGTGCCGATAATCCGCCCCACCCGGCCCCGCATGGGCACCTTCGTCGTGGAGACCCAGGTTTCATGACCATCCGGCCAGGTCTCCTTTTCCTCGATCCCTTCCTTTGGTTGTCCACTGGCAATAATTTGTTGCTCATCATTAAAGGCTTGCCGGGCGTGTACTTCGGCGTAGAAGTCAAAATCCGTTTTACCGACGGCCTCTGACGGATTGGCCAACCCCAACCAGGCTGCGGTCGATGGATTAATAAGTATGAAACGGCTTTCCGCGTCCTTGAAATAAATGCGGTCGGTGGTATTTTCCATCAAGGTCCGGAACAGATCGCTCTCCAGATCGGAGGCGCCCATAGGGCCGGGGGTCTTGCGGGGTTTGGATTTTGAAGGAAATCGGTTGATTAGGGGGCGGCGGTTGGCGGTATGTTTCGCCGGGGCGGCTATTTTCCGCCGGCGTTTATTTTCTACAAGGGGAATTCTCCTCGTCATATAGATCCTGCCCGGCCGGGCAGTTGTTATCCCAGAAAACTTCGACCCCTACTCCAGAGGTTGTTCCATCCGAAGGCTCAGAGGTACCCGCTTTCCGTCCGGAGAGCCTTACTAGATGAAGCCCGCTATTTTCCCAGGTGCATCGGCATGA
>JBEKDW010000144.1:0-6610 GCA_050014155.1 Anaerolineales bacterium | reverse complement strand
TGTCCTCTTCCCGAGTGTTCCAGGAACACATCAACCGGACGCCGTCCTCTCCGATAAAATTATAAAAATGCCAGCCTTTCTCGTGCAGCGAGTGAATCAGCGTGGGCGGCATTCGCACGAAGACGGAATTCGCCTGACAGGGCATCAGGATTTTCAGCTCCGGGATTTTTTTCAGCTGGGATTCCAACGCCGCCGCGCTTTCATTGGAGTGGGCTGCGTTTTTCAGCCAGGTGCCATTTTTCAGCAGGCCGATCCACGGCGCGGCGAGGAACCGCATCTTCGACGCGAGCTGACCGGCCTGTTTGCAGCGATAGGCAAAATCCTCCGCCAGCGCCTTGTTGAAAAAGATCATCGCGTCACCCACCGCCAGCCCGTTCTTGGTTCCGCCCAGGCAAAGCACGTCCACCCCGCACTGCCAGCTGATTTCCTTGGGGGAGACGCGCAGGTGCGCCAGCGCGTTGGCAAACCGCGCGCCGTCCATGTGGAAATGAAGTTGGAATTTCCGGGCGGCGGCGTGGATTGCCTGTAATTCCACCGGGGTATACACCGTGCCCAATTCCGTCGCCTGGGTGACGCTGACCACCCTGGGTTTGGGGAAGTGAATGCCCCGGCCGCTGGTGGCGATGGTTTCAATGCTTTCCGGCTGGAGCTTGCCGTCGATTTCCTTTCCCAGGAGCAGCTTGGCTCCATTGGTGAAAAATTCCGGCGCCCCGCACTCGTCGGTTTCTACATGGCTGGTATCGGCGCAGATGATGCTGTTGTAGGATTGGCACAGGGCGGAAAGCGCCAGCGAATTTGCGGCAGTCCCGTTGAAAACGAAAAATACATCGCAATCTGTTTCGAACACGGCCCGCAACTGGTCGCAGACTTGGGCCGTCCAGCGGTCTTCTCCGTAGGATACTTCATACCCCGGATTGGCGTCGAGTAAGGATTGCATTGCTTCCGGACACATCCCGGAACAATTGTCGCTGGCAAAATGATTGCGGTGGATCATAGGTTCTCCTCTTCGTAATCCAAAACCATTGTACTTGATAGCGGATAAAGTGAGTACACGGAAGGTACCGTAAGAACACGGAATGCACGGAATACGAAAAATGAAATTTTTCCTTTGGAATAGATTAAATTAGTTTTTTCCGCGCCTTCCGTGGTTTTCTCGGTGCCCCCGGCCCGACTTCCCGGCTTCGCCCGGCGCCTGTCCCGAACTCCAAAGGAGCGAGGGAAAGCCGGGGCGTGGCAACCGGGGCGCGCCGCCCCAGGGGCACGAAGTGCGACCGGTGTATTCCGTGTACAATGCTTGTGCTTTGAACCAACTGTCCGGAGGCGATGTGATAAAAAAAATTCCTCTGCGGGACATTTTCCTCATCCTCCTTGGCGCCATGCTCCAGGCGGTCGGGATGGATATGTTCCTGATCCCGGGGAAGCTCGCAGCCGGCGGGGTGAGCGGTCTTGCGCAGATCATCAACCGGTATACCGGCTGGCCGATCGGCGTAATGATCATCCTGGGCAACCTGCCGCTCTTTTTCCTCGGCTGGCGGCTTCTCGGCGGGCGGCGCTTCCTTCTGCGCACCTTCCTGGCGGTGGTGCTCTACGCAGGGTTGATCGACCTGCTGCCGCGATACCTGCCCCGGAACCTCACCGGGGACTCGGTGCTCAACGCCCTCTTCGGCGGCGTCATCATGGGAATTGGAATGGGGCTGGTGTTCCGGGCCAAAGGAACAACCGGCGGCACCGACATCCTCGCCCGGGTACTCGGCAAATGGCGCGGGATACCTCTCAGCCAGAGCTACCTGATCACCGATACCGCCGTCGTGCTGGGGTCGGCTCTCGCCTTCAGTTGGACGCTTGCGCTCTACGCGGTGGTCGCGCTCTATACGTCCGGCCTCGCGGCGGAACTGGCGTCGGAAGGTTCGAACATCGTACGCGCCGCCACCATCGTCACCGAGCATCCGAAAGAAGTCTCGGATAAGATTATCCGTGACTTGTGCCGAGGGGTGACCATGTGGACGGGGACGGGGATGTATTCCGGCAAGCCGCGGCAGATCCTTTTTTGCGCGATCAGCCGCTCGGAAGTTAATCAGCTTAAGGCGATCATTCTGGAGGCGGATCCCGATGCGTTCGTCGTCATCGGCCAGGCGAACGAAGCGCTCGGTGAGGGATTCCAGCCGTTGAATCCTTAGCAGGCAGAATACCAAACTTCAAATGTTATTCCGCCCGCCCCGGCGGGGTGGGCCGGGGAGCCCGGATTGGAGCGAGGGGCGAGCAATCGGTTGCGAGGGGATATTGGGTAGAAATGCTTGGCAAGAGTCACCGATTCCTCGTCGACCCTAGCGGGTCTCCTCGGAATGACACTCCTTAGGGGAAGCCAGTTTTTCAAGCCAGAAGCGAGGAGGCGGCGTTATAGAGGAACCATCCGCCGAAAACCAGCAGCGCCGATCCGCACACGGCGAATACCACCTGCTGAAAGCGCCGGCCGAAGAAGTGGCCGCCGGCGTAGGAAATCGCCGACAGAAAATATCCCCACAGAAAATCGCACAACCAGTGGGAAATGCAAAGCCCAACAAATCCTATCAGTCCGAACGCCCATGATTGTAGAATGAGCGCCGCACCGATCGTCGCCCACCACACGAAGAAGAACGGGTTTCCCAGAGTCAGGAGTATCCCCGCGAGCACCGGAGAACCCGAGTAGGACGAGGAATCAACCGCCTGCCGTCTTATCCCCCGCAACAAACTGATCGCCATAAAGAGTAAAAACAATCCCCCGAGGATTCCGAGGGTGGTCTTGAGCCAGGCGCTTGCAAGAAACTGCCCGATGCCCAGCGCCAGGAGAATCATCAAGGGAAACTCGACGATCCCGTGGCCGACGGCGATCCAGGCGCCGGAATGCGGCGAGTCGTTTCCCTTGCCGATCGTCACCGCTGTCACCGGCCCGGGCGCGAGCACGCCCGATAGGGAGATGACGATCGCGCCGGAAAGAAAAACAAGGAATGGCATGCGGGATATTTTACTCAAAGAACTACCCCTCCCCTTTATGGGGAGGGGTTAGGGGAGAGGTCGGTTCATTCCTGCGCGCCAAGCAGCCCGCGGACCGAGCCCATATCCAGCTCGCGCATGAGCTCCCAGCGGAACTGCTGGGTGTACAACCGGTAGTATTTTCCGCGCAACCGCAGCAATTCTGCGTGCGTCCCGATCTCGGCGATGCGCCCCTCTTCGACCACCACGATCCGGTGTGCCCGGCGGATGGTCGAGAGCCGGTGGGCGATGACGAAGGAAACGCGCCCCGTCATCAGGCTTTCCATCCCGCGCTGAATGAGCGCTTCGGTCATCGTGTCCACCGAACTGGTTGCCTCGTCCATCACCAGGATGTCCGGCTGCGCCAACACCGCGCGCGCCAGGCTGATGAGCTGCTTTTGGCCGGTGGACAGTTGGTTGCCGCCCTGCCCCACTTCCGTGTCGTATCCTTTCTCCAAACGGTGGATGAACTCGTCCGCTCCAGCCACGCGCGCCGCCTCCTCCACTTCCGCTTCCGTTGCCTCGAGCCGTCCGTAGCGGATGTTCTCCCGCACCGTTCCGGAGAACAAATGCGGGGTCTGCAGCACCACGCCGATCCGGGATTGGATCGCTTTCTGGGTGAGCGTGGTGTAGTCGCGCCCGGCGATGCGGATCACGCCCCGGCGCGGTTCGTAGAATCGGCACAGCAAGCTTGCGATGGTCGTCTTCCCGCCGCCGGTCGGACCCACCAGCGCGATCGATTCGTTCTCCCGCACCCGCAAGGAAAAATCCTCCAAGACGGGTTTCCCTTCCTTGTACCAGAAGGAGACGCTGTCGAACTCCACCTCGCCGCGCAGCGTTCCCGGATCGGCCGAATCCGGCCGGTCGACGATCTCCGGAAGGGACTCGACCAGCGAGAAGGAGCGTTCGGCCGAGGCGATGGCGTGCTGCATTTCGGAAAACACGCGCGCCAGGTCTTGGACCGGCCAGAGCATGAAGGTCACATAGCCGATGAAGGCCTGGATGGTGCCGATCGAGATCGTCCCCTGCATCGCGCGCGCCCCGCCGAACCACGCCACGGTGGCCAGCGCCACCGCGCCGATCCCCTGCACCACCGGCAGGAAGAGCGCCGATAGCCAGGCAGCGCGGAATCCGGCGGCATACATTCCGTCGGTAAGACTCTGGAACTCGTGCAGATTATTCTCCTCGCGCCCCAGCGCCTTGATCACACGCACACCGGTGATGGTCTCGTTGAAGGAGGCGGTGATCTTGGAATTGATCTGACGCACCTGGCGGTATTGCCGGATGATCCGCTGCTTGAACAGCGCGCCGGCAAAGACCAGCACCGGGATGGTCAGGAAGACGAGGATACCGAGCGTCCACTGCAGGTAGAGCATGAAAACCAAAGCCGAGACGATGCTCATTGTCGCCCAGGTGGCGTCCATCAGCCCCCAGGTGACCAAGTCCGCGACCTTGGCCGGATCGGAAGTGACGCGGGACATGATCCAGCCGACCGGCGTGCGATCGAAGTAGCTGAAGGAAAGGGACTGCAACCGGGTGAACATGCTCCGGCGAAGGTCGTACTGGATCTGCTCCCCGAGCAGCCCGGCCAGGTAAATGAAAGTGAACACACCGGCCGCCTGTAAGAGGGAGAGCGTCGCAAACAGCGCAAAGATCCATACCAGCGATTCCGGCTTCCCCGGTGTGATGGCCTGGTCAATGACCAGTTTCTTCAGATAGGTGAAGACGGAATCCGAAACCGCCACCAGCGTAACGGTGGCGAGGAACCCCCCCATCCAGAGTCTTTTCCGGGCCGCGAGCCCCAGCATCCGGGCCAGGGTCTGTCCGTCCCAGGATTCCTCAAAATCTTCTTCTTCCCATTCATTGACAGCCATACTCTACTCCATTGACTTGCCGCTCAAAGCTTGGTTCTGATTGTCATTCCCGCGTGTACTAGCCTGCCCTCGAGTGTATTTCTCGGGGGGCGGGAATCCATTTCTTGGTTCTCAGGAATTTCGCAATCTCGCTCTGGATGCCCGCCAAGAGCACGCGGGCATGACGAGCCATTCCTACGCGACCGCAGCGGCCGCATATCCGCCGGCCTGACCTTCCACCTCCCCCTCCACTTCCTCGTCGATTCTGGATTGCAGGAGGAAGATGCGCCGGTAGAAACCGTCCCGCTTCATCAATTCCTCGTGCGTGCCGGATTGGATGATCCGGCCCCTGTCCAGCACCAGGAGCTGATCGGCGTGCATGACGCTCTGCACGCGGTGGGCGATGATGAACGTGGTGCGCCCCCGCATCAGCCGTTCCAGCGCGCCGCGGATTTCGGCTTCCGTCTCCGAATCCACCGACGAAGTGGAATCGTCGAGGATCAGCAGGCGCGGGTTTTTCAGGATGGCGCGGGCGATGGCCATTCGCTGCCGCTGGCCTCCGGAAAGCGTTACGCCCTTTTCCCCCACCAGAGTCCGGTAGCCTTCGGGAAAGCTCAGGATCACGTCGTGCAGCGCGGCGGCGCGCGCGGCGGCTTCCACCTCCGCGTCCGACACCTCGCGCTCCACCCCGTAGACGATGTTCTCGCGGATGGTGCGCGAGAACAGGAAAGGCTCCTGTTCGACGATGCCGATCTGCCGCCGGAGGTAGCGCTTGGGATACTCGCGCAGTTCCACCCCGTCCAGCAGGATGCTGCCGGCGGTGTATTCGTAGAAGCGCGGCAGCAGATTGACCAGCGAAGTTTTGCCCGAACCGGTCGGCCCCAGAAGCGCGACCGCCTGCCCCGGCAGGCAGTGGAAGGTGATATCCCGCAGGACGCTGGCTTCCCCGCGATATTCGAACGAGACGTTGCGGAATTCCACCTCTCCGCGGGAGGGACCCGCGGGCTGGTAGGAACCCGCATCCAGATCTTCCACATGCTCCCGCAAAATCTCCCCCGTACGGAAAGCGGATACCATGCCGTTGGAGGCATGCACGATCAACCGGCCGAGATCGCGCATCGGCCAGATCAGATACACGACCAGCCCGGTGTAGGAGATGTACTGGCCGACCGTGATTTCCCCGTGGATCGTCATCAGCGCTCCGAGAACGAAGCCGGCTAGAACCTGCGACGCGCAAAGGATGTCACTGGAGGGCCAAAAGAGCGAATGCATCAGGAGTAGGATGCGCCCGCGCCGGTATTTCTCGGTATTTTCCTTTTCGAACTTGGCCGATTCAAAATCCTGCCGGGCAAACGCCCGCACCACCCGCACACCGGCCAGGTTCTCCTGCAGCATAGTGGATAGAATCGCATCCTGATCCTGATAGTCGTCGTATATCTTGGACACCCGCCGGAAGAAGAAAACCGAGACGACCACGATCGCGGGGACCACCACGACCGACGCCAGCGCCAGCTTCGCGTTCAGGAGGAGCAGCGCCGCAAGGTTGACCACAAACAGCATGACGATGCGCACCACGCCGATCGCCTGGTCGGCGAAGAAGCGGCGCACAGCATCCACGTCGGACGTGCTGCGCTGGATCAGTTCGCCCGCGGCCATGTGGTCGTGGTAGGTGAACGGCAGATGCTGGATATGGTCGTAGAGCGTGTTTCGCAGCCGCCGGGCGACGTTTTCCGAGGATTTGGCCGCAA
>JBEKDW010000143.1:0-6612 GCA_050014155.1 Anaerolineales bacterium | reverse complement strand
TTTGGGCGGCAAGGTGTCGAGGAGACGGGAGAGCCCGGCATGGATGTCGCTCTCTTCGATCCAATGGTAATCGTCCAGGACCAATACCAGCGGTCCTTCGACGAGGGAAAGGTCGTTGGCCAGCGCCGCGATCAGGCCTTCGAGCGGCGGAAGTTGCGGCGCTTCGAGCGAAAGGCCGATGGATAGCCCAAGTCGGTCGTCCGCGGTTTGCAGTGCCGCCACTACGTACCGCCAGAATCTCGCTGGATCGTTGTCGTCCCGGTCCAACGAGAGCCATGCCGCAGGAATCTCTCTCTGCCGGAGCCACTGGGCCACCAGCGTGGTTTTCCCGAAACCCGCCGGAGCGGAAAGGAGGATCAGCTTACAAGGCCGCTGCATGGCCGAATCGAGTGGGGCCAACAATTGCGGGCGCGGCACCCAATCCGGCGGAGACGCAGGTACGTGGAATTTGGTGGCGATCAGCGGGCCCGGCATGCTCCCCATGATACACCCACGGCGGTTCGTTCGGCGCGTTGCGCGCCGGGATTTTTTACACTATGCTTGGTATGATTAAGCAACAGGGACACCATGGCCAATCCACCTCTTCCCCTCATTCGCATCGGCGGAACACCGCGCGAGATGGGCCTCGACCTCGGGCGCGCGCGGAAGGATTCCATACGGCATATGATCTCCAACGTGCAGGCCTTTCTGGAGGAGACCTACGGCCAGATCCGGCTTTCCTGGCCGGAAGCGATCCTTCAGGCGCACAAGTACCTGCCCTTCGCGCAGGAACTCACCCCGCGCTACGTCGAAGAACTCCGATTCGCAGCCGAGGGGGCGGATGTATCCTTCGACGATCTAATGGTGCTCAACTGCCTGGAAGCGATCACCACCGACGCGCTGCACCTGCTGGGGTGTACCACGTTCGCCCTGACCGAAGAGCACACCGCCGAGGGCCGGGTGCTGATCGGCCACAACGAGGATTGGCTTCCCGCCGACGAAGGCGACGTGTTTCTCCTGCACGCCGAACCCGACGGCGAACCCGGGTACCTCGCGATGACCTATGGCGCGCTCGTCCCGAACATCGGATTCAACGCCGCCGGGATTTGCCAGTGCTGCGATTCGGTCTACCCCACCGACGTGCGCATCGGCGTGCCGCGGGTTTTCGTTTCGCGGGCGGTGTTGGCGGCCAGAACGATCTCCTCCGCCATCACCGCGGCGATCGCCCCGCACCGCGCCGCGGGCTACAACCACGTCCTGGTGCATTCCAGCGGCGAGGTGTATAACGTGGAGGTTTCCGCGCGCCATTTTGCGATGATGTACGCCCAGGCCGGGATACTGGTGCACACCAACCACTACCTGAGCCGGCGGATGGCAAGGTTGGAAAACGATTCCCAGCACCTGATCGGATCGCGCGTGCGCTACTTCCGCGCCACGCGCCTGTTGCGCAGGTTCCACCGGCATGATCTGAATTCTCTGCAGGGGATCCTGCGCGATCACGTCAACTACCCCAATTCGATCTGCTCGCATGAAGTGATCGACGACAACCCGCTTGACCTGCAGAAAACCGTCTGTTCGCTGATCGTCGACCTGAACGAAAAGCAGATGCACGCGGCCTGGGGAGTGCCCTGCCAGAACGAATATCACACCTACCGGTTGGAGGTATAGGGCCGGCGTCGGAATTAACTACACAAGGAGAGCGCACCAGGCTCTCCTTGTTTTTAATACCCATACCTGGAGTATCCTCGGGATGTAAACTGAAAAAATACGCCCGATTATGGAGGAACGTTTATTGCAAAGGAAAAACGCCCAAAAAGCCTGTGACGAACCAGGAGGAATGAATTTGGCCCAACCATTGGAGAATCTCGAGTCGGAGGTGACCACCTGCCGCCGCTGCCCGCGGTTGGTGGAATGGCGGGAGCGCGTGGCGCGGGAGAAGCGGCGCGCCTACCGGGAGGAGGAATATTGGGCCAGGCCGGTCCCGGGCTTCGGCGACGGAAACGCGTGCGTGCTGGCGGTGGGGCTCGCGCCGGGAGCGCATGGTTCCAACCGAACCGGCCGCATGTTCACCGGCGACGCCTCAGGGGATTTTCTTTATCCGGCGCTGTACCGCGCGGGGTTTGCCGACCGGCCGAAATCGATCGCGCGCGGCGATGGGCTCGCGCTGCGCGGGCTTTTTCTCACGGCAGTGTGCCGCTGCGCTCCGCCGGAGAACAAGCTGACGCCGGAGGAAATCGGCAACTGCATCCCCTACCTACGCGAGGAGTTCCGTCTTTTGGAGGAGATTCGGTTGATCGTCCCCTTGGGGAGGATCGCCTATGACGCGGTGGTGCGTCTCGTATTGTCGCCGGACTCTCTTCAAAAACCTCCCCCGTTCTCGCACGGCGCTCTGTGGCGGGTGCGGGAGATACACCGCACTCGACAAGAGCCTCTGTGGGTTCTGGCTTCCTATCATCCCAGCCGGCAGAACACACAGACCGGCCGACTCACCCGGGTGATGTTCGATCACATTTGGCGGAAGGCGTCGAGGATAGCACGGGAAGGCCAATGAAGGTTATTGTTCCCCACGAATGCGGATTCATTAAGCGACTATCACGGTAATCACGGAAGGGGACAGAAAAAAAGACCGGTGCGCACGATTCTCTTTTCCGGCTACGACCGCTCGATCAGGGAGAGGAATACCGTTACGATGTGGGGGTCGAAATACTTTCCCGACTCCTCGAGGATATATTTCATGGCTTTATCCTTCGTCCAAGCCGCGCGGTAGGGGCGGTCGGACGTGGTGGCGTCCCATACGTCCACCACGGCAAATATCCGAGCCGCGAGCGGAATCTCCTCGCCTTTCAGACCGCGCGGGTACCCTGTGCCGTCCCATTTCTCGTGATGACAATAGGGAATATCCAGCGAATGCTGCAAGTAGATGATGTGGGAGAGCATTTCATGGGCATAGACCGGGTGGCGGCGCATGATCTCCCATTCCGGTTCGGTCAGTTTGCCCCGTTTGAGCAGGATACTGTCGGGGATTCCCATCTTGCCCATGTCGTGCAGGAGCGCGCCGCGATGGATGTGCACCAGGTCGGATTCATCCACCCCCAGCGCGCGGGCCAGCCGTTCGGTCATCTCGGTGACGCGCTCGGTATGGCCTTCGGTCCCCTCATCCCGCAGGTCCAGCGCGCGCGACCAGCCTTCGATCGTGGTGTCGTAGGCGAGGTTCAGTTCGGCGTTGGAGTGCTGCAACTCGTCGAAGAGCGAGGCGTTGTCGATGGCGATGGCGGCCTGGACGGTGAGGGATTGCAGAAAGTCGAACCAGTCCGGATCGGGGATCAGGGAAGTGCGGCAGAACACTTCCAGCACGCCCTTCACCTGGCCTTTAACGATCAACGGCGTGGCGCAGTAGGATTTGAACCCTTCGGCGGAAAGTTTCGGGGAGCGGGCAAAGCCGCCCGCTTCGTCGTCAAGGTTTTGGATGAAAATCATCCGCCGCTCGTGGGCGGCTTGCCCAGCGTAGCCTTCCCCCGGCCGCAGGTGGGTGTGATGCAACGCATCGGAGCGGAAACCTCTCCCGGCGACGTACTCCAGCGTGGTGGTTTTCATGTTCAGTAGCAGCACGTCCACCGCGTCCACGTACGACTGGCGCGATACCTGGTCGAGCAGGATTTCGAGTGTGAAGTTGAGATCCAGGCTGGAGGAGATGGTGATGTCGACGTCGCGCAGGGCCTGCAGCCGTTCCAGGCGGCGCTGAGTTTCGGCGTACAGACGGATATTCTCGAGCATCGGGGCTACCTGGCTTCCCAGGGTGCGCAGGAGCAGAATGTCGTTGAGGGGATAATAATCATCCGGATCACGCCTCCCCAGCAGCCAAATCCCGCTTTCCTTGCCGCCGGTCTGCAGCGCCACCGCCAGCCTCACCCAGTCGTACTTTCCCTCCGGGGCATGCTCGGGCGGGCGGTACTCCCCGGCGGCTTTCAGCAAATGATCCAGCGCCTCGGTATCGTCCGCGGGATCGGGGAGGGTTATCCCTTCGGCATAGAAGCGTGCGAAACCGGTTTCCGTCTTCTGATACAGCGCCGACTCGCGTATGAAGAGGCTCGGCAGTACATCGTGGGTAAGCAGCCGCGTAAGCAATTCGGGTTTGAAGGCCGCCGGGAGTTGCAGCGCGAAATCGCGGACGATCACCTGCGGTTCGTGTTTAACGCCGAAGATAAACCGGTCGAACCAGCGCTGGTACCGCGCGCGCGCGGGTGGGGCGATGACGACAAAGATAAGTGTTAAAACCAGCGTAAAGAAAAGGGACTCATCCGGTAAATGCAGAGCTTGGCTGGTGAAAGAGAAGGTCAGGGCAATGGCAAGCCCGAAGAGCAAAATAAAGGTATAGAGATTCAACACCATGTTTGCCCGCAATTCGAATCCGCCCATATGGCGCCGATAGATGGCATAGATATAGGAAAATGGCATTAGGGGAATAGCCAAACAGGAGAAGATCAAGGCGGTCGAGAGAGGCACCCTGGCCATAGAGGATGGAATCACCCAGAGGATTAATCCGGGTCCCAGCGCCATTCCAACCCCGGCAAACATTATGCGCAATGCCTGATGTTCGGATGCGGAAAGTTTGGTAAACAATCGATACGTCAATAATCCAAGACTTCCCAGAATAATAAGGACCAACCCCATGTAGAATGCCCGATCCGGTAAAACGCGAAGGATTTCAAGGAAACTTAATATAATCGCAGACGCATAAAGGAAAAATAAAAATAAACGACGATTTGGCTTTATGAGTTGACTTGGGATAACCAGATGGAGGTGGATATAGATGGGAACCATAAGCCAGGTCAGTGCATGCAATGCTATTACTGTCGGGATAAATGCTTCTACCATTCCGATGGCCAAGTACGAGGCGGTCGCATAGTTGAATAATATTAATAGTCTCCAACGGTGGTCGCGCGGTTGGATTAAAAATAGAATAATTGTTCCCGCCAGCCAGAAGGGGATATAGAAAAATATTTGAGCCAATGCATCTGACAGATTGGAAATGGTTCGATTGGGCATCACCCAATTAACAGTCTGTAATTCATCCGTTCGCCGGATAATGAGTGGTACTGAATCACCAGGCTGATAGTCATAAAATGGGATCAGGTTTATGTTATTCAGATAGTCCTCGTTGGTTACATTATCAATCGATACAATTTGGTCTCCAACCTGTAAAACATTGCGATTAGCTTCACAAGTAGGATCATTGGTTCCACAGTTGTATATCCGCAGAATTATCCAATTTGTATTGGTCTGCAAACCGGAGTATGGACCGAGGTAGGCGCCTGTAAAAGTGTACAACAGTAGAATCACAAGGGAGGAAATGGAAATGAAAACAAACAGTCCATTTATCGCCTTCCGAGGATTAATCCCGCGATCCGCCATTTTTACACCATCTCGAGCTCGGGGGGAATCGCAACTCCAAGGCCTTTTAAAATTTCAATCAATGGCGTAATATATTTTACGAACACTTCCCGCAACGCGGCCGGATCCGCCAGTTGCATGCTTTCGAGGATTTTAATGCTGGCGGTGTACCGCTGGCAGATGTGATACATGCCATAACTGACTGCTCCGCATCGGGCCAATATCTGCTGGGCTTCCCGCAGCGCCTGGGGATCGTCAACCTGGGACCGCAAAGCCAGAAATCGCTCGCGGTCGGGGTGATCGGCGGTTTGGGCATAGAGGAATAAAAGGTTGTTCCGCATCTGTTTCCAATCCGGGTTGGCCGGTGTTTCAAGCGCGTCTTTTATATCATCGTGGATTTGAATAACATCACCCGTCAGCGCACCCAGGTTCTGCAGCCGTTTGGCGACTTCGGGGCTGGCGTTGCCCATGACGGCGCCGGCATACATCGCCGTCCCGAAATACGAGGAGCTCTTGGCGTGCGTGACTTTCCAGTAGTTGTCCTCCCCGCTGAGGTTTTGCGCGTCCAAGTCTTGACCGTAAGCCATGGTGAGACCCATTTGCGCAAAACTTGCCATCACCGCCGCCCGACGTTCAGCGTCTACCGGCGTTTCGGAAATCAACCGGAAAGCCACCGCCTGAAACGCAAAAGAGATATTGGCCGTTACGGCATCCCCCAGTCGGAGGTGCACCCCGCGCGGATCTTCGTCGAGCATGTCGTCCACCAGCAGGATACTCAGGATCATACACAGGATGGCGGCGGCGCTTGGGGCGGCCAGCGACTCCTCGCCTCCCACCGCCTTGCAAGCGCGGTACGGCCATTCCCAGACTTGGTTGGGCTCGGCGACGTGCCGCTCGAATATCCTCGCCATTTCCGGCCAGGCTTTCACCTCGGGAAGGCCCAACACTAGGGCTCTGACTTCTTCGACGTCCATGGAAAGCCTCCTGTGAAAGTCAGTTAAATATAAGTAGAGAACGTGGAAAAAGCAACCCGACCGGCAGATAGGTCGCCGACCATCGGTTTTACTCGTAAGCTATTTTAAACCCCATTTGGAAAAAGTCACATGCTTTAGAAATCGATTTTACGTCGGGTGTGAAGGAACTTGGCAAGGGACTTGGCAATAGCGTTAATCAGCATATTGATTTTCTATTGTTTCAAGGAATGAAAAGAGAGAATAAAAATCGTAGCGCGTCGAGCCGGCC